>CAZFCV010000019.1:0-13194 GCA_964517985.1 uncultured Dehalococcoidales bacterium
TGGAGCCCGGCTGATATCGGGGTTGAGCCATCTCAGGTCGGCGCCGCCGGGCGGCGCACCAAGTTAGCCCGGCTCTTCCAGCCCGTCCGCGAAGGCAAGTGCGAGATAATAGAAGGGGAAAGCCTGGAAGAGGCGGGGGCTAACCTTGCCCTGAAGCTTCGGGAGGCTAAAATCCTGTAGGCTTTCTTAACCGGTTCTTAACATTCTTCAGATATAATTGGGGGCAAAATTATGGCAGAATACAAGGGAATCATGGTTCACTGCGAGGTGGGGGAGGGGAAGCTCACCCCAATGGCTGCGGAGCTTCTGGGCGGCAGCCGAAAGCTGGCTGATGAGCAGGGAGAAAACCTGAGTGCGGTAGTTATCGGCGGTGACGTCGCCGGGCTTGCCCGGGAAGCGATAGCCTCCGGTGCCGACAGGGTATATGTGGTGGATGACCCGCTGCTAAAAGACTACCAGACGGACTCCCACGTATCCGCCATGGAAAAGGTAGTCAAGCAGGCAGCACCACAGATTATTCTCCTGGGGCAGACCGCTATCGGTCGCGACCTGGCACCCCGGCTAGCCTTCAGGCTGGGTACCACCGCCAACCTGGGCTGCCTGGAGCTGGCTATTGACCCGGAGACAAAACGGCTACTACAAACGAAACCGGTCTACGGCGGAAACGCCCTGGCTGTCTTTATCTCCGAGACCGACCCGCAGATAGCCACCGTGAGACCAAAAACAATGCCCCCTGCGGAGCGGGATGATTCCCGGAAGGGCGAGGTGATTACCGTTGACGCCGGACTGGAACCGCAAGCAATAAGAACCAGCCTGTCGGAAAGGGTGAAGGAAGAGGTGGAGGGGATAAAGCTGGAGGACGCCCCGGCAATAGTTTCCGGAGGCAGGGGCATCGGTGGTGCCGAGGGCTTTACCCAGCTGGAAGAGCTAGCCAGAATGCTGAAGGGGGCGGTAGGTGCCACCAGACCCCCCTGTGATAACGAGTGGGTGCCCGCCGGGCTACAGGTAGGACTGACCGGCAAGATTGTTGCCCCGGAAATCTATATTGCGGTAGCTATCTCCGGCGCCAGCCAGCATATAAGCGGCTGCTCCGGTGCCAAGAATATCATCGCCATAAATAAAGACCCTGAGGCAAATATCTTCCGGGAAGCCCACTTCGGCGTTGTTGGCGACTGGAAAAAGGTCTTCCCCGCCTTCAGCGAGAAAATCAAGGAGCTCCTCGCCGGATAAGAGCATTAAAAGGCTTAATCTATAGCCACAAAATACCAATTAATCTACGTGAGGTGGTAAGGTAATGAAAACAGGAAGAATAGTCGCATTATTGCTCCTTCTCGCCAGCCTGCTTGTCCTTCTGCTGCCCGCCCCCATTCTGGCTCAGGAGGAGCCCAGTATTGAGCTGGAACCCAAATACCGGAAACTGGAGGCAGCCTCCCCCGGAGCTAACTTTGAGTTTGAGGTGACACTAAGGTACCTGGGCAGCGAAGCCCGTGAATTTGACCTGTCCGCCAGTGCCCCTCAGAACTGGTCAGTATTTATCAAGCCAAGCTACGGGGAGCAGAGGATAGGCAGCATAAGGCTTGAACCCTTCACCTCGGAAAAGGTAAAGATTAGTGCCAGCCCACCCTTCTTTGTCATGCCCGAACCGGGAGAATACGAGATTTCCCTGGAGGTAAGCTCCGGCGAGTTAAGCAACAGTATTGACCTCACCGCGGTAATTACCGCCACCTACTCCCTGGCTCTAGCCCCGGTTGAGGAGCGCCTTAACACCACCGCCACCGCCGGTAAGGATAACTTCTTCGCCATTGTAATAGGGAATGGCGGCAGCGGTACCATTGAAAATATTAAGTTCTCCTCGCGCAAACCTGACGGATGGTCAATTGAGTTCACCCCGGAGAAGATAGACGAGCTGACTGCCGGCAGCTTTCAGACAATAGATGTCAACATCAAGCCCGCCCCCAAGACTATCGCCGGGGACTATGAAATCACCCTGGTCTCTGACGCCAAGCAAACCGTAGAGAACATTAAAATCAGGGTCACCGTGGAAACCCCCACCATCTGGGGCTGGGTCGGGATTGCCATTATCGTGGTGGTCATTGCCGGCGTAATCGCCGTCTTCTGGCGATTCAGCAGGCGGTAACGAGATGAACCAGAATATAGTAGTCGAGACCAAAGGTCTGACCAAGCGGTATGACGGAACTACCGTAGTCGACCAGCTCAATCTCCGCATTACCGAAAAGGAGATATTCGGGCTGCTTGGCCCCAACGGCGCCGGGAAAACAACGACCATCCTGATGCTGCTCGGGCTAACCGAGCCGACAGACGGTAGCGCCCAGATATACGGGCATAACCCCACCCGGGAACCGCTACAGGTAAAGCACCTCATCGGCTACCTGCCGGAGAATGTCGGCTTCTATAACAACCTCACCGCCAGAGAGAACCTGCAGTTTGTTGCCGAGCTGAATAACATTGCCGAGGCGGAAGCCAATGATAGAATCGCCCGGCTTCTTGAGGCGGTAAACCTCAGCGATGTCGTTGACATGGCGGTGGGCAAGTTCTCCAAGGGGATGAGGCAGCGCCTGGGGATAGCCGATGTCCTCATCAAAAAGCCAAGGGTCGTTTTCCTTGATGAGCCTACGGCCGGGCTTGACCCGGAGGGAATCAACCAGATCCTCGACCTTATCACCAGCCTGCCGAAGATGGGTACCTCCGTTATCCTGTCCTCCCACCAGCTATACCAGGTGCAGAAGATATGCCACCGGGTCGGCATAATGTCCCGGGGCAAGCTGGTGGTGGAAGGCTCAATGGACGAGCTCGGCAAGCAGGCACTCGCCGGAGCCCGCTACCAGATAGAGGTGGAGACTGCCGAGCCCAGCCCCGAAGCCGCTAAAGCCATCAAGAGGATAAAGGGGGTAATCAAGGTAGAGGCTAAGGACAATCAGCTGCTAATCGGCACTGATTCCGACCTGCGCACCGAGATAGCCAAGGTACTGGTGAGCAAGGACCTCCCCCCGGTTCAGATGAGAATCCACACCCTTACCCTGGACGATATATATATGAAGTACTTCCAAGAGGGTTGAGCTGATATGAAAGCTATATTCAGAAAAGAGATGGCGGATTATCTTGGCAGTATGAGGGTGCTCATCCTGTTCATACTGACACTTCTGGTCAGCGGGGTGGCTATCTTCGCCGCCTATCAGGCAATCCGGGGTTCGGGCAGTGAGGGAGCCGTTTTCCTCCGGCTTTTCACAACCCCCATACCGGATTTCCCCCTTTCTTTTCTGCTCATCTTCATCAACTTCAATGCCCTGTTTTTCATCCCGATAATCGGTATCACGCTGGGTTTTGATGTCATCAACAGAGAGCATTCGGAGAGGACACTAAGCCGGGTCCTGTCCCAGCCGGTCTTCAGGGACAGTGTTATCAACGCCAAGTTCCTGGCTGGCACCGCAACGCTGTCCATAATGATGGCGGTTGCGGTACTAATTGTTTCCGGGTTCGGGCTGAGGATGATTGGTGTCCCGCCGTCCTCCGAGGAGGTCATCAGGCTCTTTCTCTATCTTGTTTTTGCTGTCTTTTACGGAGCCTTCTGGGTAGGGCTGTCGGTGCTCTTCTCCGTCCTGTTCCGCAGTATAGCCACTTCCCTGCTACTACCGCTAGCCATCTGGATAGTCTCTGGCTTCGGTGTGCTTATCCTGGCTTACGTGATACCGGCAGCGGTATCAAACGTACTGCTACAGTTTTCCCCGGTCTGGCTGTTTGCCCTTGCCTCCGGGGTGTTGTTGCAGCCCAGCCTGGGAGCCGGAACCATGATTGCGATGGGCAGCGCAATAAACCCGCAACCCCTGTCACTGGGCCAGAGCATGCTCCTCATGTGGCCCCAGCTCACCCTGCTGATCAGCGTGACCCTTATCTGTTTCGCCATCAGCTACGTGGCTTTCATGAGGCAGGAGGTAAGAACAACCTAGGCACCAACAACCCCTCACCCCTTGACTCTCCCCGCACCGGGGCAAAGTCGGGGGAGGCAGCCCCCAAAACAAATTCCCCCTCCCCAGGGGGAGGGGGAACCACCGGCGGAACGTTGCTAACCAATATGGCTAAGCCTTTTTTGCCTGGCGTTCGGCGATGACCTTCTGGGCAACATGGGCAGGCACCTCTTCATAGTGGCTGAATTCCACCCTGTAGCTGCCCCTGCCCTGCGTGATGGAGCGCAGGTCTATGGCATAATGCTGAACCTCAGCCAGGGGAACCTGAGCCTCAATGATATTTACCCCGCCCTCCGGGTTCATGCCCTGCACCCGGGCTCGCTTGGTATTGAGGTCGGCAATGATATCCCCGGTGAAGTTCTGGGGTACCGTTACCTTCAGGTTCACTATCGGCTCCAGCAGGACGGGGTTCGCCTGAGCCAGCCCCTTCTTAAGCGCCTGCGCCCCGGCAATCTTGAAGCATATCTCCGAAGAATCAACCGGATGGAAGCTGCCATCATAGACCGTTATTTTTACGCCAATAACGGGGCAGTGCGCCAGAGCACCCTCACGAGCCGCCTCAATAACCCCCTTCTCCACCGCCGGGATATAGTTCTTGGGTATGGTGCCACCGACTATCCGGTCGGCAAACTCATTACCGCTGCCGCGGGGCAGTGGCTCCAGCTCAAGGAGGACGTGCCCGTACTGACCATGCCCGCCCGTCTGCTTCCTATGCTTGTACTCCGCCTTGGTGGGCACGGTAATGGTCTCCCTGTAGGGGACACTGGGGGTTCCCAGCTCCACGGCAACGCCAAACTTGCGCAGCATCTTCTCCGCAGCTACCTCAAGCTGTATCTCGCCAAGCCCGGAGATAACGGTCTCACTGGTATCAGTATCCCGATGCACGGACAGGGTGGGGTCTTCCTCGGATAAACGGGACAGGGCTGAACCCAGTTTATCCAGGTCGGCTTTGGTCTTGGGGGAAACCGACTGGCTGAAAAACGGCTCCGGAAAGGTTGCCGGGGCAATCTTCACCGGGTTGTCCCGAGCCGACAGCGTGTCCCCGGTGCCGGTCAGGCTCAGCTTGGCGACGGCACCGATATCCCCCGCCCCGAGCCGGGATACCGGCTCCTGGTTCTTGCCCCTCAGCATAAAGAGCTGGCCGATGCGCTCGGCACCAGCCCGCGTCGCATTCCATACGTGAGAGTTGCTCTCTATAGAACCGTTGTAGACCCGGAAATAGGTAAGCTTGCCCACGTAGGGGTCAGCGCTGGTCTTGAAGACAAGAGCCGCCAGCGGGCCGTCCCCGGCGGGCTTAACCCCCTGCTCGGCGCTACCGGAATCACCGGCAATAACCACCTCCCCCTCCCCGGGTGACGGCAGATAGGCGCTGATGGCATCCAGAAGCAGGCTAACCCCGACATTCTGCAATGCCGAGCCAACCAGAACCGGCACCATCTTGCCGCTGAGGGTCGCCTCCCGCAAGCCACGGCTGAGCTCCTCCATGGTGAGCTCCTCCCCCCCCAGGTACTTCTCAATAAGGGTGTCATCAACCTCAGCCGCCGCCTCTACCAGCTTCTCCCGGAAGGAGTTGACCTCGCCCGCCAGCTCGGCGGGGAGCTCCGCCTCCTTTAAGGAGTCCCCCGTATAGCTCTTCAGCAGAAGCAGGTCAACCACGCCCTGGAAGCCAGCCTGGGCGCCTATCGGCAGCTGAATGGGGACACATTTTGTGCCAAATCGCGACTGAATCTGCCCCAGGGTCTGCTGGAAATCAGCGTTTTCCCGGTCCATCTTGTTAACGAAGATAAAGCGGGGCAGGCTAGCCTGCTCGCAGTATTGCCATGCCCTCTCGGTGCCGACCTCAACGCCGGAGGCGGCACACACCGTGATAACCGCCCCCTCGCAAACGCGCATCCCCGCCCTGACCTCACCGCTGAAATCGGGATAACCGGGGGTATCAACAAGGTTGACCTTGGTGCCATCCCGGTAACAGGGGAGGATGGACAGGCTAATGCTCATCCGGCGCTTCGCCTCATCGGGGTCGTAATCGGAGACGGTGTTCCCCTCGTCAACCTTGCCCAGACGGGTAATTGCCTTGGTGACAAACAGAGCCGCCTCAGTTAAAGATGTCTTGCCGGAACCGCCGTGCCCCAGCAGGACAACGTTGCGAATGCTATCCAGACCGTATTCCTGCATCTATTCACCTGCCTTTTCGCCGTTCACCCTGTTATTATAACCACACTCCACCAAGAGTGGCAAGCGACCGGGAAACACCCGGCTAGCCCAAATTGCCGATAGCAAAGCGGGGGTGCTATAATTAGCCACTGGCGAGAGCCTTTTGATGCTCCGGAGGTGACTATGAAGCTAAGCCGTGACGAAGTGCTGCATATCGCCCGCCTTGCCCGGCTGGGCTTGACGGATGATGAAGTGGACCGGCTCCAGGGGCAGCTGTCTCATATCCTGGAGAACTTTGAGATACTGCGGCAGGTAGATACCGACAACATCCCGCCGACAGCACAGTCCACCCCCCTCCAGAACGTCCTGAGGGAAGACGAAATAGCCCCTTCCCTGCCGGAGAGCGAAATCCTGGCGAATGCCCCCCGGAGGGAGGAGGACTACTTCCGGGTGCGCGCCGTGCTGGAATAGGCGTTACCGGGAAGGATAAGGCTGATGCTCAACCAACTGACCATCCATGAGGCACACCGGCGGCTTGCCGGTAAAGAGCTATCCTCGGTAGAGCTGACCAGGGCAACCCTGGAGCGCATCCGGCAGGTAGAGCCGAAGGTGCACGCCTTCGTTACCATTACCGGGGAGCTGGCGCTGAAGCAGGCGGAGAGGGCAGACAGGCTCCTGGCTGCCGGCAACGGCAACCCCCTCACCGGCATCCCGGCGCTGCTAAAGGACAACATGTGCACCCGGGGGGTAAGAACCACCTGCTCATCACGGATGCTGGAAAACTTTGTTCCCCCCTATGACGCCATGGTGACGGAAAAACTAAATAGCTGCGGGGCGGTAATCGTGGGCAAAGCCAACATGGATGAATTCGCCATGGGCTCGTCCACGGAGAACTCCGCCCTCTTTACCACCGGCAATCCCTGGGACCTGAGCCGCGTCCCCGGCGGCTCAAGCGGCGGCTCGGCGACCGCCGTCGCCGCCGGCGAGGCTATCTACGCCCTGGGCTCGGATACCGGCGGCAGTATCCGCCAGCCGGCGGGCTTCTGCAGCGTTACCGGCCTCAAGCCCACCTATGGCCGGGTAAGCCGCTACGGGCTGGTTGCCTTTGCCAGCTCCCTGGACCAGATTGGGCCCCTGACCCAGGATGTTACCGACTGCGCCCTGGTGCTGAATGCCATCGCTGGCCACGACCCCAGAGACTCCACCTCCGCCCCATACCCCACCCCCGACTACACCCGGTGCCTGACCGGCGACATAAAGGGGCTCAAAATCGGCATCCCCAGGGAGTACTTCGTGGAGGGGATGCAAGCCGAGGTGGAAACAGCGATACGGGCGGCTATTGATAAGCTTGCCGGGCTGGGGGCAGGGGTAGAGTGGGGGGTATCACTCCCCTCCACCCCCTGTGCCCTCGCCGTCTACTATATCATTGCCCCCTCCGAGGCTTCGGCAAACCTTGCCCGCTACGACGGGGTGAAGTACGGCTTCTCCTACGCCGAGACGGACAATATGTGGGAGGCGATGGAGAAGACCCGCCAGTATGGCTTCGGCGCCGAGGTGAAGCGGCGCATCATGCTGGGCACCTATGCCCTCTCCGCCGGCTACTATGACGCCTACTACCTCAAGGCGCAGAAGGTGCGCACCCTGATACGGCGGGAGTTTGACCTTGCCTTTGAAAAGTATGACGCCCTGGTAACCCCCACCTCCCCCACCGTCCCCTTCCGGATAGGTGAGAAGATGGACGACCCCCTCCAGATGTACCTGAGCGATGTCTGCACCCTGCCCGTAAACATCGCCGGGCTGCCCGCCATCTCCATCCCCGCCGGCTTCGCCGACGGGCTGCCCATAGGCATACAGATAATTGCCAAGCCCTTCGCCGAAGAGACACTCCTCAAAATCGCCCACGCCTACCAGCAGGTCACTGACTGGCATAAGAAGAGACCGGAGATATAAAGCGGTCATCTGGTGATTAGGAGGTTGTGATGAGGAGTTATATAGCCCGAAGTAAGTGGCTGTTACTGGTGATTCTAAGTGCAATATTACTCCTCTTTTCATTAACGTCCTCAGCATGTGGGTTGATGAATGAGAATTCTGGATACGATACTGATATCGTAGAAAAACTGCAAAAAGAAGTTCCCTTTACGATTGTTATACCCACGTATTTTCCTGATGGTATTCCACCCTATCCTACAGGTATTTCCGGTCCCAGCGAAGGAAAAACTTCTGAGTCGGTAGGTATTGGATTCTCCTTTTATGATGATAAAGATAACAGAAGATTTATTTTTATTGGTGAGGAAAATTACACAATTACTCACATTTCGTCGGACCCCACCAGTATTTATCTTGATATCGGGGGAGTACAAGTATTAGAAGAGGATATAAATACGTATGTTTTGTCAGACCCGGATGACCCCGAATCTACTCCCGAGTTAATCCAAGGAGCCTTATACAGGTGGAACAGGGACGGAGTAAGTTTTTTGGTTGCTATATATGGGTATGACCGGGATGAATGCCGGAAAGTCGTAGAATCAATGATTAAGCCGGTGGAGTAGTTGTATATTCCAAGAACAGCCAAACACCGTGCCCACCGACAAGGAATTCACCAGGCAGAGGCTGGATGGGACAAACACAAATAAAACAGCCCTCTTGCAAAGAAGCCACCATCATGCTACCCTAGCAGCATATATAAAGCGTGCCGGAGGAGCTCATGGGTGACGCAATGGTGGGGCTTTTCACCTCTTTCTTCGCCAATCCCAGCCTGTGGGGGGTGGGGCTGGCTATCGTCTTCGGTGCCATCTGGCTGACATGCTACTGGCCACCGCTCTTTAAGAAGCACTGGCTATGGGCGGTCCTCTTCGGCAGCGCCATCCTGACGCTGGCAGCCGCCAGCTTTATCCAGATTCCCCTCCAGGTCCTGGCAGGGCAGGCGCTGGGCTCCTTCTTGAGCCCGGAGGTGCTGATGAGCTGGCTCCTGCTTGCCGGGATACCACAGATACTCCTCAGCGGGCTGGTTCAGGAAGGGGCAAAGCTGGTGCCGGTGGTCGCCTGGTGGTGGCGCAAGGGCAGGAGCATCAGCCCCAGGATGGGGCTGGCAATCGGGGCGGTTGCCGGGGCTGGCTTTGGCGCCTTTGAGGCGCAGTGGGTGCATAATCTCATCCTTGCCTCCGGATGGAGCTGGGAAGCCGTGCAGACGGGCGGGATTCTAGCCCTGTCCGGCTTCGGGGAGCGGTTCTTTGTCGTCGCCTTCCATACCGCCTCCTGCGCTTTAGCCGGCTGGGGGCTGGCTAAGGGGTGGGGGTGGCAGTTCTACCTCATCGCCTCCTTCCTGCACGGCTTGTTGAACTACAGCGCCGTCCTGATGCATACTGGGCTCTTCACCATCCTCCAGCTGGAAATCTATCTGGCGGTGATAGCCGTGCTGGTAACGGCTGCCGTCCTCTGGCTCCGCTGGAGAAAGGAAGCCGCTGTCGCTGAGGAAGGGGAATAACAAAATCGGCAAACTCTGCTATAATGAGGCAGTACCGCAGTGGGCACTAAAGGAGTAACCAAAATGCTGAAGGAAATCCTGAAGATACTGGAGAATGATGCCCGGGCTACCGCCAAGCAGATAGCCACCATGACCAGTAGCTCCAGCGCCGAGGTGTCCCGGCTAATCAAGCAAGCCGAGGATGAGCGGACTATCCTGAAATACAAGACGGTGGTGGACTGGGACAGGGTGGGGGAGGAGCAGATATGGTCTCTGATAGAGGTCAGGGTTACCCCGCAGCGGGATGTCGGCTTTGACGCCATCGCCGAGCATATCTACCGCTTCCCCCAGGTACGCACGGCTTATCTGCTATCGGGAACCTATGACCTGCTGGTGGTGGCTACCGGCAAGACCATGCAGGAGGTAGCCGATTTTGTCGCCCAGGAACTCGCCCCCATTGAGGGGGTGCAGGGAACGGTGACTCACTTCGTGCTCAAACGCTACAAGGAGGACGGCGAGCTCATCAAGGGGAGGGAAGAGACCAGGCGGCAGCCAGTGGTACTGTAACCAAGGAGACCAGCTATGTCAGTAACCGCCAGACGACAGCGCAGCCTTACCTCGCAGCGGGTAAATCAAATATCCCCCTCCGGGATACGGAAGTTCTTTGACCTGCTCGCCTCCATGGAGGGGGTCATCTCCCTCGGTGTCGGCGAGCCGGACTACGCCACCCCGTGGCACATCCGCGAGTCCGCCATCCAGTCCCTGGAGAAGGGCAACACGATGTACACCTCAAACCTGGGCATGCCCGAGCTGCGTGACGAGCTATCACGGTACCTCAAGGATACCTACAAGCTGGGCTACGACCCCGGCAGCGAGCTGCTGATTACCGTCGGTGTCAGCGAGGCGCTGGACCTGGCGATGAGGGCTATCCTTGACCCCGGAGACGAGGTGATTATCACCGACCCGTGCTATGTTTCCTATAGCCCCTGTATTGTCCTCGCCGGAGGCACGCCGGTCACGGTGCCGACCAGCGCGGAGAACAACTTTGAGGTCAGTGCCGCCGATATTGAGGCGCGGATTAGCAACAAGACCAAAGCCATTCTTATCGGTTACCCCGCCAACCCCACCGGCGCCGTGATGCCCCGGGAGAAGCTGCTTGCAGTAGCCGAGGTTGCCCGGCGCCACGGGCTGCTGGTCATATCCGATGAAATCTACGCCCAGCTGGTCTACGGCGTAGAGCACACCTGCGTTGCCACGCTGCCGGGGATGAAGGAGAGGACTGTCCTGCTCGGCGGCTTCTCCAAGGCATACGCCATGACCGGCTGGCGCATCGGCTATGCCGCCGCCCCGCCCGAGATAGCCGCCCCCATGACCAAGATTCACCAGTACACCATAATGTGCGCCCCGACCATGGGGCAGGTCGCCGCCATCGAGGCGCTGAGGGCGGGCGAGGACAGCGTCGCCGAGATGGTGGAGGACTACAACCGGCGGCGGCGGCTTATTGTCAAGGGGCTAAACGAGCTTGGCCTCTCCTGCTTTGAGCCAAAGGGGGCATTCTACGCCTTCCCCTCGATAAAGAGCACCGGCATGAGCTCGGAGGAGTTCGCCGAGAGGCTGCTCGTCGAGGAGAAGGTAGCCGCCGTCCCGGGGACTGCCTTCGGGGAGTGCGGGGAGGGGTATGTCCGCTGCTGCTACGCAACCTCGCTGGCTGATATTGAAGAGGCGCTAGCCAGGATAAAGCGGTTCTTAGCCAGGCACCGCCCGGCGGTATAAGCCGCCTACATCGTCTCCGGCGCCGTCATCCCCATGAAGCCAAGCGCCCTTGCCAGAACGAGCCGGGCGGCTTCAACCAGCTTGAGGCGGGCTTTGGTCAACTCCTCATTGCGGGAGACAACCCGGCACTGCTTGTAGAAGCTGTGAAATACCGTAGCCAGGTCCACGGCATAGTAGGGCAGGTGGTGCGGCTCCAGCGTGCCGGCGACCACCTCCACAACCTCGGGCAGGAGCAGCATCTTGCGAATCAGGGCAAGCTCCGGCTCGGTAACCAGGAGGGAGAGAGCCCCGTCTTTCCAGTCAATCCCCCTCTCCCGCGCCAGGCGGAGGATGCTGGCAATGCGGGCATGGGCATACTGGACGTAGTAGACCGGGTTGTCCGCCGACTCCTTCTTGGCTAGCTCCAGGTCAAAGTCCATCTGGCTATCCGCCGAGCGGGAGAGGAAGACGAAGCGGCAGGCATCGCTGCCCACCTCGTCTACCACCTCGCGCAGGGTGATGATGTCCCCGCTGCGCTTGGAGACCCGTACCAGCTCCTTGCCGCGGCGCAGGGTGACCATCTGCGAGATTACTACCTGAAGCCGCTCCGGGGGGATACCCAGGGCTTCAATGACCGCCTTCATGCGCGAGATATGACCCTGATGGTCGGCACCCCAGATATCAATCACCCGGTCAAAATGGCGCTCCCGGAACTTGTTGTAGTGATAGGCGATGTCGACGGCAAAGTAGGTGGGGGAGCCGTCACCGCGCACCACCACGTTGTCCTTGTCATCACCCAGGGCGGTAGAGGTAAACCAGGTAGCCCCTTCCTTCTCGGCGATATAGCCTCCGTTGCGCAGCAGTGTCATCGCCTTCTGGTACTGGCCATTATCAAAGAGGCTCCGCTCGCTGAACCAGACGTCAAAATTCACCCCCACCATCTCCAGGTCGCCCTTTATCTGGCTTAACATCCGGGACAGACCTATCTCCCCCAGCTGCGAGACCGCCTCTGCCTCCGGCAGGTCAAGAAAGCGGTCTCCCTCCGCCGCCTTAATCTCCTCCGCCAGGCTGGTCATGTAACCGCCGAGGTAACCGTCCGCCGGCATCTCGGCATCAGCGCCGAAACACTGCCGGTAGCGGGCATAGAGCGAGCGGCGGAAGGCGTCTATCTGGCTGCCGGCATCGTTGATGTAGTACTCCCTCTCTACCCGGTAGCCGGCGGCGGCAAGGACATTAGCCAGGGTGCTGCCCAGAATAGCGCCCCGGCCGTGCCCGACGTGGAGGGGCCCGGTGGGGTTCACGCTGACAAACTCTATCTGCACCCGCTCTTCTTTGCCCTGGGCAACGCTGCCATAATCATCACCACTAGCCAGTACCTGCGCCACCTGGCTGGCTAGCCAGTCATCTTTCAGGGTGAAATTGATAAATCCCGGCGGTGCCACAACAGCGCTGGCAAGCTCGGCAGCGGGTGCCATAAGCCCGACCAGCTCGTTGGCGATATCCAGCGGTCTTATCCCGGTTGCCCTGGCTAGCTTCAGGGGCAAGCTGGAGGCATAGTCCCCGTGCTCCGGGTTTTGCGGGTGCTCAAGGACGATTTCCGGCAGGGTGACCGCCGGCAGCCTGCCCTGCCGCTGCGCCTCACCGGCTGCCTGCACCAGCAGCTCAATGAGCCTCTGTTTAAATGCCAGTATCCCGCTCAATCGTTCAATACCCCGGCTGCCAAAATATAGCTAACTATAGCACGAATGGCGGCGGTGGCTCAAACTCAGGAAGAAAGCGGAATCCTGCCGTTCTCCCGGAACCACCGGATGGCATCGGCAACCGATTCCCGGCTCGGGCGCG
>CAZFCV010000020.1:0-13118 GCA_964517985.1 uncultured Dehalococcoidales bacterium
TCTGTCGGCTCAGTGGTGATATTTTTTGTCGTCAAGTCTACTCTCAAAAGATTACCGGTATACCCTCTAGCCATTTGTATTCCCTCCTGTAAATAATAATTTGTCCCTTGCGGAAAAGGCTAATATATAATATAAACCCATGCCGGCGTGCTCGCTGGCAAAGCACAGGGTATTACCCGCACATATTAACAAGGCATTGAGGTAACTGTCAACAGAACCTTGCCGGTAGGCAGGCTCTCCTCCAGACGGCAACTTTTGCCCTCGCCGCGGCTAGGATCCCGCTCGCATCAGCCCGGGCAGCCAGAGGGCTAGAGACGGGAAGGCAATAAGCAATGCCATTACTATCGCGTCACAGGCGAGGAAGGGATAGGCGCTCCGGTAGACATCGCCCATGTTGGTCCCCTTCGGGGCTACCCCCTTCATCACGAAGAGCGCCAAGCCAAAGGGCGGCGATGTTGTCCCCATTTCTATGTTGAGGAGATATATTATGCAGAACCACACCGGGTCAAAGCCCAGGACACCGATAATGGGCATATATATGGGGATGGTAATCAGCATTATGGGGACCACGCTCAGGAACATCCCCATTACAAAGACGATGACCTGCATTATTATCAGCACCATGATGGGGGACAGGGGGAGTGCCAGGAGGGCATGAATGGCGCCCTGTGTCCCGCCACTCATCGCCAGAGTCTGGGTGAATAGCTGGGCGGAGGCGATGATGAAGAGTATCATGATGGAAACATTGAGGGTGCCGACTAGCGCTTTCTTCGTCACCTGCCAGTTGAGCTTCCTGTAGGCGGCGACCAGAAGGAAGGTGCCCAGGGCGCCGGTGGCGGCCGCCTCGCTCGGGGTGGCAATACCGAGGATGATAAACCCGGTAACCAGAAAGATAATGACACCGATTGGCAGAATATACTTGGCGGTGGATATCAGCTTATCGGAAAGCGGGACCGGGGGCACGGTATAGGGGGGTGCCAGGTGGGGCTGGAGCCGGCTTCGGAGGATGATGTAGGTGGCATAGAGGGCTGCCATCAGGAGACCGGGTATGATAATGCCGACAAGTATCTTGCCAATGGATACCCAGGCTAGGGCGCCGAGAAGGACGGCAAGACCGCTGGGGGGAATCATCATTGCCAGACCGCCGCTGCCCAGGATGGGGCCCAGGCTCATGGGCTTCTTGTAGCCCTGCTTCTCCATCTCCGGCACCAGCAATTCCCCGAGCATGGCGGTAGACGCCAGGCTGGTACCGGTCAGGGTGGAGAGTATGGTTCCGCCCGCCACTGCCTCCAGGCTCAGTCTGCCCGGCAGACGCCCGATCCATTTGTCCACGGCGTTTATCAGATTCGGAGCAATTCCCGAGTGGAACATCACCTCGCCCATAAGGATAAACAGAATCACGGGCAAAAGGACAAAGCGGGATAGGCTATCACGGATGCAGCCGGCAATCAGGTGGAGACCTACTTCACCGCCAAAGAGGAGAAACGCCCCGAGAATGCCAATAAAGAAGAAGGCAAATGCCACCGGCATGCCGGTGAACATCAGCAATACCACGCCGCCAAGGATAACCAGCAGGGCGATATACCATTCAATGTCCAACGATATTCACCTCACAGTTCTAGGAGCCTTTGCTCCCCGGCAGGAAAAGACTATGCTTCTGCTTTCTGGATGCCGCGCAGCTGTTTTACAAATCCGCCTGTCCTTTTCAGGAGCTGGATGAAGAGGAAGAAGGTGCCTATGGGGATAATCATCAGGATTTGAGCATCAAGAATGGGGAAATTGCGGTAAAGCCAGACACCTGACAGCCAGCGTTCCAGGACAACCTCGGCGGTATACCAGCAGAGAACCATACACATGAGGGCACAGATGATGGAGGTGGTTATGTTCATTATCAGGTTGGTTTTCGGTCTAACCCGGGTGGTTACGATGTCCATGGAGACATGCCGTTCGTTTCTCATCACCCAGGTGGTGCCCAGGAAGGTAATGTAGAGTACGCCTACCTGGGCGGATTCCATTAACGTCATGAAGGTGATATTAAAGAAGGTCCTGCTCAGGGCTTGTGCGCTGACGGCGAGCATCAGAGCGATGATGATAACCCCCGCCAGAACAGCGAAGGTGTTCACGGTACCATCAAATACGGAATTGACTTTTCTTAGAAGCTTCATAACACACTCTACCGCGTCTCCCGGTTATCGTCCACCGGATAAGGGGCATCAGGCTTACCCCGGGTGGGGCCGGGAGCCTGATGCCCCCTTCAGCCGATTTTAGACTAGCACAAACACATGGTGTAGTGCAACAGAGAGGCTTTCCCCCTCTGAAATTGGCTGGTCTTACCGGCTATTTCCCGCAGAGCTCAACCATCCGGGCGTAAGACTCAGGGGAAATCACTTTCTCGGCTTCTGCCCAGCCGGCATCCAGCAAGGTGGTAAAGAGCCACTCGTACTCCTCTTCCGTGAGTTCAACTATTGTCATGCCGGAGGCGTATGCCTCTTCAAGGCCCTTCCCTAACAGACCCTGCAACATCTCTCCCATGGCCGGTCGGGCATTGATATGGGCCTGGAGGAATGCCTCCTGGAGGTCCGGGTGCATGCTCTCAAACTTGTCCTGGTTGCAAATCATCACTATGGAACCCTGGGAAAACGGGCGGTCAATAAAATGGGTTGCCACCTCAAAGACGCCGTCCGCCCACATTGATATCGGTGGTGTGTAGATGACATCAATCGCCCCTCGCTCCAGAGCGGTGTACTCCTCTTCGGTGTCAAAGGGTACCATGCCTACGGCTTCAACCGAAGCCTCGGTGGAGGGGGAAACCGCCACAAGGAGGCCCTCAAGGTCGGCAGGTGTCTCTATGGTGGAGGTAGAAGCCATGTAGAATGGCCAATCAAAGGACATCCTGCCAATCCAGACGACGTTCAGTTGTTCCCGGTGGACTTCGTCCATGTACTCGTCAAAGCCGCGGGCTGCCTCTTCCTCGTAGGTGACATAGGTGAAGGGTTGAATCAGGGTTTCCGGTACCTCTTCGTCATACAGGGTGCCGGCACCGTAGTAGATATCTATGGCGCCGCTGCTCGCCGCCCCGGGCTGCTCGTGGAAGGAGACGACCTCGGGACCGCCAAGCCAGTTAATGGTGAGCATGCCATCGGAAGTCTCCTCAAGCTCCTCTACGAATACCTCCATTAGACCGCTCAACATCGGGTGGGTGGCGGACTCAAAGGAAACCATGGTAAGTTCAACCGGTTCTATATCGTCGGCTGGTGGTGGTGGTGGTGGTGGTGTTGGTGTTACGGTGTCGTCTGTGGGACAGCCGACAAGAATTATGCTGCTCAGCAGTAAAACTGCCAGAATGGCAATAAATACTTTCTTCATTTACCTCTCCTTTCCTGGCTTGGATAGTTAGCTGGCGAAACATAAATGTACTACTTCATGTCCACCCCCCCTGCATTTGTTCTGTCTGTTTCACAGTTTGGCTTGTTTATATTTCCCTTGGATGCCTCGTCAAGAGCAAAACCAGACAAACCACCTCGGTGGTTATGAATTAGTATAAGCCATTCTGGATATTATTCAAGTGCCGAGTGACCACGTCCATAGGTTCTACTGGTGTCCAAAAGACAGGGGACTTTGGTACATTTTTGCCATTTTGTGCTATAATAGGGTTTATCATGGGTGAAGAACCGGTGGAAGTTACGAATGGCAGGGGCTGTCCGGGTAAAATTACCATACTGCTGGCGGATGACCATCCGCTATTCCGGATGGCGCTGAGGGGTCTTCTGGAAAAGCAGGACGATTTTGAGGTCATCGCTGAGGCTGGTGATGGTGAAGAAGCGGTCCGGCTTGCCATGGAGCTGGTTCCCAATGTAGTGGTTATGGATATAAGCATGCCCGGGCTGAACGGTCTGGAGGCGACGCGGCAAATCAAGGCGGCACGCCCCGACATGGCAGTGCTGGTTCTTACCGTCCACAGCGATAGCGAGCACATACTGGGCATACTTGAGGCGGGCGCTGCTGGCTACCTGACCAAGAGTGTCTTCGGCGATGAGGTTCTTCATGCTATACGGGGGGTGGTTGCCGGGGAGACGGTAATGTCGGCTCCAATTCTACAGCAGATCCTGAAGCATGCCCTTCGCTATGCGACCAAACCATTGCTTCTGGATGCCGGGGAGAAGCTTACCGTCCGGGAGCTGGAGATTCTCCGGCTGGCGGCTAAAGGCATGAGCAACAAGGATATTGCCCTGGAGCTGGACCTTAGCCTGCGCACCGTAAAGGGCTACCTGGCGGACGTCTTTTCCAAGCTGAAGGTTGGCTCCCGAACCGAAGCCGTCATCACCGGGTTGCGGGCTGGCTTTCTCGCCCTTGATGACCTGGAGTAAGGCGGGTTTCTATGAATCCTGTTATGAAGTTCCGCTCAAGAGGTACAGGCAGGATTGCACGCAACCCTCATTTCTGGGCTATCATCCTCATTTCTCTTGCTCTTGGTGTCATCTATTACGGCACGACCGTTCTTGTTGACGCCAAGTTTCCCTGGTTCATAGATTTCGTAATCTTTGAGATTAGATATGACCTGCATGGCAGCCTTTTCTTCATACCATTCCTCTATGCGGCAATCGTTTTCTGGTGGCGGGGAGCCCTGATTACCTGGCTATGCTCTTTTATCGTGATGCTGCCCCCGATGGTCTACCTGTCCTTCACCACTCCGTCATTGGTGCGCAACATCTTCTTTGCCCTGGCTCCCCTCATGGTTGTCCTGTTGATTATCCTGGAGCTGAGGTGGCGGGAGAGGGAGAGGGAAACACTGGCGGAGAGGGAGACAGAACGCCAGACCTACATGTCACAGATATTCAGAGCCCAGGAAGACGAGCGGCAGCGCATCGCTCAGGAGCTCCACGATGATACGACACAGACACTGCTGGTCATCGCTAACCGTGCCCAGAGTCTGGTGTCCGATGACGCTATTAAGGCTGCTCCGGAGGCGAGGGAACAGGCGGAGTGGATCAGGGACACGGTGCTCCAGGTATCGGAAAATGTCAGGCGGCTGAGCCTTGATTTGAGACCGAGTATTCTGGATAACATCGGGCTTGTGCCGGCACTGAGGTGGCTGGTTGACCGCCTGAATCAGGAGAATGGCATTGACACCAGAATAGTGGTGAAGGGGGCAAAGCGGAAGCCACCACCGGGAACGGATGTAATTATATTCCGCATTGTCCAGGAGGCTTTAAGCAATATCAGGCGCCATTCCGAAGCGACCAAGGTATGGGTCGCCCTGGAGTTCGTCCCCGAGTTTTTCCGGATAACCGTGCAGGACAATGGGCGTGGATTTCCCCTGCCAGAAACGATGGCTAAGCTTACCACTGAGGGTAAGCTGGGTCTCATCGGGATGCAGCAGAGGGCTAAATTTCTTGATGGTACTGTTAAAATCCACTCCGAGCCGGGGAAGGGGACCTCGGTCTCGCTTGAGGTCAAGGGCTAGCTTTTTGACGCTACACGCTCGTCTGGAGGTTGCCATGGCGGTTGACGGCAAGCCGGGCAGTGCGGCACAGGGCGGCAGGAATGAACGCTTGGAATAGATATGCCGAATTCGTATATCGGGTAGCCACCGGAAACAAAAGGCGCCGAATTCTACTGACACCCCTGGCGGTATTTATATTCTTTGGCTTGGTGCTCCTTTTCATCTTTGCCTCTTTCTGGGTAGACCGGTGGCTTTCCTTCCCCCATTTTGGCTCTTCCTGGTGGAACCTGGGGTTATCTATCCTGCTCCTGGCTCCTGGCTTTTTCATCAGTATCTGGACGCTTACCGCATTTCTGCGCACCAGGGGCACGCCAGTCCCCTTCAACCCGCCACCGAGGTTGATTACCGCCGGGCTCTATAGCTATGTCAGAAACCCCATGCTCCTTGGGCTGTTCCTCTTCCTGCTGGGACTGGGTATCCTCTTTGGCTCGCTGTCTCTGCTCTTCATCTTTACCCCTCTGTTTATCTTAATCAATGTGCTCTATCTCAAGGCTATTGAAGAGAAAGAGATGGAGAAGAAGTTTGGCCGCCGCTATCTGGAATACCGGAGAGGGACACCGATGTTTATCCCCCGGCTTGGGGCGATACGGAATATTACCGGACGGCGAAGGGGGATAGACTCAGGCAGGCGATAAGCCAGAGAGTATGGAGCCATCAACCTGCCGATAAGAGGATTCCGGGAAAGGGGTTCTCTGCCATTTATGCCCATTCTGGGGGGTAGCTGGACGAACAGCTATCCCCTTTGTGTTCTCAGGTTAGTGAGGAATACTTGACTTGAGCGGGGTAAATGGTTTAGGCTCAATACAAAATAAAATGTGGAAAGGAGGTGGATAGATGCAGGCTTATTGTGTGAAGTGTCGCGCCAAGCGAGAAATGAAAGATGCCAAGGCGATAACGATGAAGAATGGCAAGCCGGCGACTCAGGGGACATGCCCCGTATGCGGGACCAAGATGTTCCGAATCGGAAAGAGTTGAAGCCGGTGCTTAAAGCGCCAATCTAGGAAAGGCAGGACATGCGTGCGGAGCGGATATTCTGCCTTTCTTTTTGCCCCCGGGCTATCTATTCCGGGCTGGCTAGGAGCCGGGTGATATTTCCCAGCAGCTCCTGTCGGTCAAAGGGCTTGGTTATGTAGCCGTCGGCGCCCATCTCCTGGCTCAGCTTCACGTTGAGTTCGTGGTCCACCGCGGTGAGCATGATAACCGGGATTGCCCTGGTCTCGGGGTCTGTTTTCAGAATGTTGCAGCTGGTATAGCCGTCCATTCTGGGCATCATAATATCCATGAGGATGAGATCCGGCTTCTCCTGGCGAGCCATATTTGCCGCCTCCTCCCCGTCTCCAGCCTCAAGAATGGTGTAGTTCTTCCCCAGAATTTTGCCTACCGTTCGCCTGACCATCGGCTCATCGTCAGCAACCAGTATTTTCTTTTTTCTGACCGGCTCCATATCTGTTGCTCTCCTGTCTAGCCCGGCTGTGCGTCTTAACTGCCGGTAGAATTCACACCGGCTCTATTTTTTAAAGCCTCTTTGACCACTGCCTTTAGCTCGTCAGGGGTAAACGGCTTGGGCAGGAATGGGCTGTTTGTCTCGCTCAGGAGCGTCTTCACCTCATCGCTCAGAATATCACCGGTGGTGAATATCACCCTGCCGGCAAGCTCGGGCCGCTTTTTTCGCAAATACTTGTAGAACTCTATGCCGTTCATCTCCGGTGTCCGGATGTCGCTAAGATAGAGGTCATACACCTGCTTGCTCAACGTATCTTTTGCTATCCGTCCGTTGGTGGCAATATCCGCCTCAAAGCCCAGGGCAGTGAGGGTCTTCAGGCATAGCTGGCCAATGGCGGGCTCATCCTCAATCACCAGGACTCTTTTGGGGCTGTTATGGTGCTGCAATTTGCGTCTCCTTCGCTACTTGTTTGGCATCACCGGCAGTTCCACGGCGAAGCTCGCCCCCTTACCGGGCTCGTTATGGGCATATATCTTGCCATCATGCTCACTCACTATCCCGTAGCAGATGCTTAAACCCAGCCCGGTTCCCTTGCCGACCTCCTTGGTGGTAAAGAAGGGGTCAAATAGCCGGCTCAGGCTATCCTCGGGAATCCCCGGTCCGTCATCAATAAAGGAAACCCTGATGTTGCCATTGCTTCTTTTGGTAGTGATGGTCAACATCCCCTGGTTGTGAGCCTCAAGCATGGCGCTCTCCGCATTGAGAATTATGTTGAGGAAGACCTGTTGCATCTGGAAATAATCAGCCATAACCGCCGGCAGCTCAGGGTCAAACCTGGTTTCAACATGAATATTACTTAGCCCGTGCTCATGGGCGCGTAGATTGAGCACGTCCTCAATAACCCTGTTTATCGGCACCGGCTCCCTTACCGGGGCATGTTTCCGGGCAAAGGTCAGGAGGTTCCTGACTATGCTGGCGGCGCGCTGGGCTTCGCTATAAATAGTCTTAACATCCTTCCTGATATTGTCCGGGATGCTCTCATCGATGATAAGTTGGGAGAAACCGATGACGCTGGTCAGCGGGTTGTTGAGCTCGTGGGCGACACCGGCTACCATTTCGCCGACTGAAGCCAGGCGGTCGGTGAGGTAGAGCCTTTCCTGCCTTTCTCGCTCACTGGTGATATCGTTGATGAGGAGGAGAGCCTCCCCCTCCCCCATGGGGAGCATTATAGCCGCCAGGACTAACTTCCGATTGTCAATTTCTTGCCGGAACTCAAACTGGAGCTGGCGCTCCTTATCTACCAGCACCTTGGCAATTGTCCGGGGCAAGTCGGCTACGGGAATTACCTGATTTATCGGCTTGCCTTGCACCTGATTTCTTCTCATCCTGAAGGTGCGGTAGAATGCCTCGTTAGCCAGCATTATCTGATGGTCTTTGTTGATTACCAGAACGGCGTTTGGCATATTGGCTAGGATACGGTCAATAAGCTGTTTCTGGGCAATTAACTCGTGTTCCGCCTGCTTGCGCTCGGTGATGTCTCTCAGGATTGCCAGATCCCCCACTATTTTACCCTCTTTTCGTACCGCTACAGCGCTAATCTCGGCATCAATCAACTCCCCGTCGCTCTTGATCAGTTCCACTTCGTAAGGGGGGACACGGGCACCAGCCATCCTCTTCAAAAGATTCTTCGTTATAGTAGCCAGGCTCTTCCTGGTTATCACCTTGGATAGGGCGCTGATGTTTTTCCCTATCAGTTTCTCCCTGGCGTAGCCGCTATAATCCCTTGTCCTTTCATTTATATCCAGTATTTTGCCCCTCTTGCTTATCAGCACGAGAATATCATTTGCCGAGTCAAAAATTGTTCTGTATCTTTCCTCCGATTCCCTTAGCTTTGCCTCCGCCTGTTTGCGCTCGGTGACGTCTCTCATAACGCCCTGCACGGCAATTACCCGGTCGTCTTTTACGATAGGAGCGAGATTAATCTCCTTGAGAATAATGTTTCCTTTACCGTCTATCTGGTGTATCTCAAAGTTCTTCACCGCCTTTCCGGATAGAACGGTTCTCAGTGCCCTTACGGCTTTGGGCACTTCACGCAGGGGGGTTGTTTTCTTAAGGTGTTTGCCGATAAGGTCTTCAACCTTATAGCCATACATTTCCTCTACATTGGGGCTCACATACTGGACGAAACCCCGGGGGGAAAGGTGAAAAATCACGTCGTCAAAGTTTTCCACTATGGTGCTGAATTTTTCCTCAGATTCTTTTAGCCTGGTCTCCGCTTTAATCCGCTCGGCTAACTCATCACGAGCCTGTTTCAGCACCCCCTCCGCAATTCGCTTGTACTCGGTTTCCTGCTTTTCCAGTTCCGCCACACGCTGACGCAGGGCTTCTACTTCTGAGACTAGTTTTTGCCGGTCTTTATTGATGTCAGCCATCTCTAAAACTCATTTCATTTGGGGAAACTTTCCCCCGGTTTCAGGTGCATGGGTCCGGTAGGTCCGGTTGACCTCCGCCTTTAGCCTGTCCAGGTCGTATCTGGTGAATAGCCTCCAGCCCCTTCTATCCCGGTTTTCCACATCGGCAAATATCCCCTCTTTGACCCAGCGGAGGAGGGTGTTCTTGCTTATCCCGGCGATGTGACAGGCTTCGGCAGTCCAGTAATAGTTCTCCTCGTTTAGCCTAATAGGCATACCAGACTCCCCCCAACTACGTATGGGTATACCTAGAGTGTATGATTTGGCGCCGGGCGGGGCAATCACCCATTCGGGTGATTGTTTCCGGGCGCCGGGCAAACGGGGGCGACGGGAATTAGCCGGGCACGGCGTTGCCGGCGCAACCCGTGTGCGGGCTAAGGTTGCGGGGTTTTAGCCGCGGCGTGGCAACCAGTCCGGGGGTGGCGGGGTAAGGGGTGCCGGCAGGGGGAGAGGGGCTACTTCTTGATACCCCGTATAAAGTCGTCAACGGTCATGCAGGGCAGGGTCATGGTCTGCAGTGTCCCTCTGGCGCCCAGATCTATCGCCACACGGACTACCGCCTCGTAGTTTTCTGCCGCCAGGATATTGGCGAAGTCATACTGGCCGAGGAGGGCATATTGCACCAGTATCTTCACCCCCATAGCCTCCACTTCCTGGTTGACCTCTTTAATCCGTTCCGGGTTTTGCTTTACTGTTTTGCGGCCCTCATCGGTCAGGGTGGTAAGCATGAGGAAAATCTGCATCCTTTTCCTCCTTTCTTTATTTTGCCGGGGCTACTCCAGTTCAATTTAAGCCCCTTCCCTTGCCTTTGTCAACACTCGTTGTAGTGAAGGTGGACACCTGTCCCGGCAGCCCTTGTCAAAGCTGGGGGGTGGTGCTATCATTGTAGGGTAGGGACCGCCAGCGTAGCTCAGTGGAAGAGCAGCGCTTTCGTAAAGCGCGGGCCGTGGGTTCGAATCCCTCCGCTGGCTCCAGCCCGGAACAGCGGGCAGACCCCCGGTAACCGCCGCTCTTACCCCCTTTGACGCCACGGAGTAGCCCTAGATGACCAGCCGCCGCTTCATGGTGACCAGCGATATGGAGAAGAAGAGGATGGTCAGGGCAATGATGAGAGCCAGTGCCCAGAGGAGCTCGGGGCGGAACTCTCCATTAATCAGGGCTCTGTTAAGATGAACCACCGGCGTCAGTGGTGCTATCCAGCTCAGGTTTTGCACTATCTCCGGGAAGGAGGAGAGGGGGAAGAATACCCCGCTGAAGAAGAACATCGGGGTTATAAACAGGGTGAAGAAGTAGTTAAAGCTGTAGATTGCCGGGACGATGGAGGTAAAGAGCAGGGCAATGGCGGCGAACATTATGCCCTCCAGGAAGGAAAGGGGCAGTATGAGCAGCGCCCAGGGTGAAGGCACCAGCTGGAAGGCGGCGGCAATAGCCAGGATGACGACACCGGTTATAAAAGAGCGGGTCGCCCCCCAGAAGATTTCACCGGCAACAACGTCCTCCACGTTCAGCGGGGTGGTAATCATGGCGTCATAGGTCTTCTGAAACTCCATACGGACGAAACTGCCGTAGGTACACTCAAAGCTGGCACTGAACATGGCATAGCTGGCAATGATGCCGGGGGTAATAAATTCAATGTATTTTTGGCCATCAACCAGCCCAACATACGCCCCGAGACCGAAGCCCATCGCCAGCAGGATAACGACCGGCTCTGCCAGGAAGCCGGGTGCCTCGGAGTGCCATAGCCGGAAGAAGACGTCCCGGTTCCGCTGCCACACCCGGATAAAGCGCCAGGAGAAGGGTTTCATTCCAGCAGAGACCTCCCGGTGAGCCGGAAGAAGACGTCCTCCAGTGTTGCCGGTCTCCGCTCCAGCCGTGACGGCGCGTTCGCCAGGGAGGGGAGCGGCTCGTCACCCTGGGTGTGAAAGACATAGATTGTGCCCGCCGTATCCTCAAAGTCAAGCCCGCGGCTCTCCAGCTCCCGGACGGTCTCCTCCCGGTCGCTTGCCCTCACCTCAACCTCCCACACCTCACTGCCGGCATACCGGGAGATGAGCTCCCGGGGGGAAGCCACTGTCAGGATTTTACCCTGGTGCATTATAGCCACCCGGTCACAGAGGACGGTTGCCTCCTCCATATTCTGGGTGCACAGGAGCTGGGTGGTGCCCTCGGCCTTCAGCCGGGTCAGCTTGTGCCAGACCAGATGCTTTGCCTGTGGGTCAAGACCTATTGTCGGCTCATCAAGGACGATAAGCCGGGGGGTATTGAGCAAACCCCTGGCTATCAGTAGCCGCCGCTTCATACCACCGGACAGCTCCTTGATGGGGCTGTTGCGCCTGTTTTCCAGCTCAAACAGTCTTAAAACCTCCAGGCTGCGGCGGCTCGCCGCGTCCCTGGGGATATCAAAGTAGCGGGCAAAGGTTGTCAGGTTCTGGAGGACGGTCAGGTCAGGGTCAAGGTTGTCCAGCTGCGGCACCACCCCCAGGGTAGCCTTTACCTGCCGGGGGTGGGTCTTCAGGTCGTAGCCGAGTACCCGTATATCGCCTCTGGTGGGCGGTGAGACGGCGATTATCATCTTGATGAGGGTGGTCTTGCCGGCGCCATTGGGCCCCAGCAGCCCGAAGCATTCCGCCTCTTCCACCTCCAGGTCTACGCCGTCCACGGCTACCAGCTCCCGGAACTTCTTGGTCAAGTTTTCTGTCTTGATAACGGGCATGAAGACCTGCCTTGGTTCATTCTGGGCTACTGTCAATCATACCAGCTCGGGGGTGATTCTGGCAATCTGTTCCCCTTCTGCGGCGGGGGATACAGAATCCTTCTTGCCAAAGATAGCCCCCAGGGGCTATGATATCAGGAGCGTGGCGCGCCGGAGATGAGCTTTTAGACGGGGCGCAACAGGCAGGTGAGGTAGTGGCATATAGAAGATACCAGGGCTCTGGACTAACCGCGATTTGGGTGATAATCGGGCTGAACCTCCTGTTGCTGGTGGCGACCTATATAAACGGGAGCATTATCTACCTTCTGGGATTGCAGCCGGCGGTTTTCCTGAGTCAGCCGTGGACCATAGTGACCAGCCTGTTTGTCCACGCTGGCTTGTGGCACCTTGCCGCCAACATGCTCACCCTCTACTTCTTCGGCACCTATCTGTTGCTGCTGGTGGGGGGGAACCGGTTTCTAATCGTCTATTTTGGCGGCGGCATACTGGGCGGCATTCTTTTCCTCCTCTTTCCGGGCTCTCCTTATTCCATTGCCGTTGGCGCCTCCGGGGCGATTTTTGCCCTGGGCGGGGCGCTTGCCGTCCTCCGGCCCCGGCTCCGGGTCTTCGTCTTTCCCATCCCGGCTCCCATCCCCCTCTGGGGAGCGGTCATCGGGGGCTTCGTTATCCTCTGGCTGGCGGCTGGTTTGCTGAATATCGCCTGGCAGGCTCACCTCGGCGGTCTGGTCTTTGGTCTCATCGCTGGCTACTTCTTCCGCAGGCGGGAGCGCCGTTTCTCTGCCCCCCGATAGTCGGCAGGGAACTGTGGAAACAGGAAGAAAACGGGGTTTTACCATTGCCCGGAAACGGGTGGGGTATAGCAAATGCCGAGTTTAAGGGCTTTTTTCACCAATATGTCCGCCCCGCTCCCCCTGCGCCGGAAGCTGTATCTTGTCCTGCGCAACAACCTCATCAAGATATGGAAGAGGCAGGGGTGCTGCGGTCACC
>CAZFCV010000021.1:0-8403 GCA_964517985.1 uncultured Dehalococcoidales bacterium
CCGTCCCTGAGGCGCGCATGAGGGGCTACGCCCCGGGGCGGTTCTCCTTCAATGTCAAGGGCGGCCGCTGTGAAGCCTGTCGCGGCGAGGGGTTTATCCAGATTGAGATGCAGTTTTTGCCCGATGTTACCGTGCCCTGCGAGGTGTGCAAGGGGAAGCGCTATAACCGGGAGACCCTGGAGGTCAGGTTCAAGGACAGGAACATCGCCGAGGTGCTGGATATGACCGTGGAGCAGGCGCTCTCCTTCTTTGCGCATTTCCCCAAGGTGAGGAACAAGCTGGAGACGCTGAACGATGTCGGGCTGGGCTATATCCGCCTCGGTCAGCCGGCGCCGACGCTCTCCGGTGGTGAGGCGCAGCGGGTGAAGCTGGCTACGGAGCTTTCCCGGCGGGCAACGGGCCGGACCCTCTACATCCTTGACGAGCCGACGACGGGGCTTTCCTTTGAGGATGTGGCGGCGCTGCTCCGGGTGTTGCAGCGGCTGGTGGGCGCCGGTAACACCGTGGTTATCATAGAGCACCATCTGGATGTGATTAAGAACGCCGATTATATTATTGACCTGGGCCCGGGGGCTGGCGACCGGGGGGGCTATGTTATCGCTACCGGGACACCGGAGGCGGTAACCCGGGAGGCGTCTTCCGCCACCGGGCGGTACTTGAGCCGGCTGCTGGAGAAGGAGGAGCATGTCCTCAGCGGCTGATGGGGTTTACCCGGGCAGAACAGGAAGGCAGCCAACTGGCAGCAAAGGAGGGTGAGATGACCCGCGAAGAAGTGCTTGAGTCTATCATGTCCAATGTGGAGAACAAGAACCTGATAAAGCACATGCTGGCTACCGAGGCGGTTATGCGGGCTTTAGCCCGGCACCTGGGGGAGGATGAGGAGGAGTGGGGGCTCACCGGGCTCATCCATGACATTGATGTGGAGCTTACCGAGGGTGATATGAGCACCCATAGCAAGCTGGGGGCAGACCTGGCTCGGGAGATGGGGGCAAGCGAGGCTATGGCTCACGCTATCCTGAGCCATAATGAGGCGCACGGTGTCCCTCTGGAGACGAAGCTGGATAAAGCCCTTTTCTATGCTGACCCGCTGACCGGCTTAATCACCGCGGCGGCTCTGGTTCGCCCGGACAGGAAGCTGGCTGGGCTTGAGATAAGCTCGGTGCTGAAGAAGTTCAAGGAGAAGAGCTTTGCCGCCGCCGTGGACCGGCAGCAGATTGCCCGGTGTGGTGAAATCGGGCTTGAGCTTGATGAGTTTGTTGCCCTGGGGCTGGTGGCAATGCAGGGGGTTGCCCCCGACCTCGGCCTGTAGCCTAGTTTACCTCAAGGGTTGCCCCGTCGCCGGTCTTGATAACGTCAATGCGTGTCGGGAAGGCATCCCTCAGTTCCTCAATGTGAGTTATCACCAGTAGCTTGTCAAAGTCCTCCTGGACGGAGTTTATCGCCTCTTTAATCTTCTCTATGCCGTGGCTATCCTGAGTGCCGAAGCCCTCGTCTATAATCAGGGTGCGCAGTGGCGCCCCGGCGCGCCGGGCGAGCAGCTTGGAGAGGGCGATACGGATGGCAAAGTTGATGCGGAAGGCTTCGCCACCGCTGAACATCTCGTAGCTCCTTGTCCCCAGCTCATCGGAGATGTTGATATCCAGGGTTTCCAGCACATCCCCCTTCTTGGTCTGCCGCTGCGTCTCAATCTTGACGTGCATCCGGTTATCGGTCATCCGTGCCAGCAGCTTATCGGCTTCAACCTCAATCTCGGGGAGGGCGGTCTCGATGAGCATCGCCTGTATCCCCCTCTTGCCGAAGGCTTGAGCCAGCTCCCGGTAGATTTTCTCCTCGGCGAGTGCCCTGTCCTGCTGCTTTCCCTTCTCCTTCCGTTTTGCCTCCAGCTCGGCGCAGCGCTCCAGCTTTGCCTTCACACCCCAGAATGTCTCCTGGGCTTGCCTTTGCCGGGCGCTTAGCGCCTGGTATTCCGCTTCCACCCGGGCTAGCTCGCTATCTATCCGGGGCAGGGTGTCCATCTCCCGGGCAAGCTCCTGCTGCTTCTGGCTCTCCGCTTCCAGGCTATGGCGCCGCTGCCGGGCGGCTTGCGCTGTTTTGGATGCCGCCTCCCTTTCCTGGTCAATGAGGCGCTCCGCTTCCTCCAGCTTCCGCTTGGGACTTTCGTACTCCTGGAGGCTGGCTGATTGCTGCCGTATTGCCTCGTGCTGTTTGGAATCGTAGCCGAGCCGGGCTAGCTCCGTTTCCAGCTCCGCCAGTGCCTGCTGCTCCGCAGCGGCAAACTCCTTCCGTGCCAGGCGCTGCTCAATCTCCTTGAGCCTTTCCCGTTCTTCTTCAAGCTGGCGGGCGGCGGCTTCCGCCTCCTCGGTCTGCCGGCTCAGGGCGCCGGCACGGCTCTGGATGGAGGCTCTCTCCTGGCTTAGCTGTAGCTCCAGCCGGGCTCCTTCATCCTCCAGGGAGCTAGCCTCCGCCCTTTTCCCGGCTAGCTCTGCCCGGGCTGACTTTAAGAGCTCCGTTTTTTGCTCCCGGTCGGCGGCATATTTGCCCTCAATCAGGTTAAGCTCATCCGTGCCCAGTTCCCTCTCACAGAGGGGGCATCGGGCTTCACGCCGGGCGAGCAGCAGCCTCCGCTTCTCCTCCAGTTCGGCAATCTCCTGCTCCAGCCGGGCGGTCCGGGATTCCAGGGAGTTTGTTTCTGTCTGTAGCGCCTGGCTGGCTTGCCTTTTCCGGCGCAGCGCCTCTTCCGGCGCCGAAAGTTGCTGCTGTTGCTCCTCTAGCTGGCGGAGCTCGCTCTTAAGCTGTGGTAGCTTCCGGGACCGGGCTTCAAGCTCCCCTATCTTGTTCTGGGTCAGGGCGTGCTCTGTGTTCAGGCTTTGCCCCGCCTCCCTTATTTTGCCGTCCAGTTGTCCCTTTTGCCTCTCCAGGTTGACCGACTGCCGGAAACTGTTATCCAGCTCTTCAAGCAGTTTCCTTGCCTCGCTGAACCGGGCGTAGCCCTCCTCTATTGCCGGGCGTCGGGCGATTGTCTCCTCATACTCCTGGACCCGGGACCGGTGCTGCCTTGCCTGCTCCTCCCACTGCTCAATATCCCGCTTTGTCTGCGCTATGTGCCCCTCCAGCTGGAGTAGCTGTGCCTCCTTGTTCTTCCGCTGCTCCTTTTCCTGACGCAGGTGGCTAAGCCTTGCCTCCCCCTCCTTTACCGCCGGCTCCATTCCTTCAAGCTCACCCTGCACCCGGCGGAACTCCGCCTCATGGGCTGGTTTTTCGGCAAGCTCGCCGTCAATTTCCCTGAGGCTGCTCTCCAGCTGTGACCTCTCCATCTCCTGCCCTCTGGCTATGGTTTTCGCCTCCTCCTCAAGCTCATCATAGGCGGATAGCTCAAGGATGTTAGCCAGCACCTCTTTGCGCCTGGCAGGCGGTTGCTCGGTGAACTCGTCGGCATGCCCCTGCCGCAGAAAAGCGCTGTTGATAAAGGTGGTATAGTCCATATGGAGGACGCTGGTAATCTTCCTTTGCGTCTCGGCGATGCTGTTGCCGGTAATGGAGCGGAAGCCATCGCCGGAAGCCATCTGGAACTCCAGGATGGTCTGCCCGGAAGCCCCCCGCCGTTTGGGTTTGGCGTGCTTGCGGATGATACGGTATGTTTCCTCGCCGATTGAGAAGTCAAGCCCCACCTCGGTCTCCGCCTCGCCCTGGTGGATGAGGTCGTCATCGCTCCTGGCTCTTGTTTTTCCCCACAATGCCCAGGTCATGGCATCAATCAGCGCTGACTTGCCGTTGCCGTTATCGCCGCTGATGCAGGCAGTGCTGATGCCGTCAAAGTAGAGTGGCGGCACATTGCCCCGGTAGCACATAAAGTTGCTCATCTGGAGCCTGATGGGTATCATGGGCCAAGCCTCACTGGTAGCGTCTGCTGTTTTTTATTGTAGCACAAATTCTATCTACCTCACCCCCTCGTTCCCCCTCTCCTGTTTAGGAGAGGGGGAGGAAGTTAAAAAAGAGGGGCTAACGCCCCTCTTAGACGCCCCGGTAGGTTAAACTCAGGCTTGGGTAGAATGGCTTTTTGTTAATTTTGAGCCTTCAAGAGCGTAAAGAGTGTGGCGGTAATCGCGCTGACACGGTTCCATTGCTGTTCGGTATTGACAAAGATAACCGTAGGGACTAAACTCAAGTCGCAAGCGGCAGGCGGTTCCAGGCGGAGGTGGGGAAGATGAACGGAAAACTGACCAGAGGGGTATTCTGGGCGTTAGTTGCCGGCTTCATTTTGGTAGTTGGTTTTTTTACCATCCCGATGGCTAGGGGACTATTCATGGGTGGCTTCTTCCTTCCTATTTCGGGCGTTGTTCTGTTATCTTTGGGAGGAGCATTGCTATTCTTGACGTTGAGGGGGCGGGTGAGAGGGCTGTTTAAGAAGTTCCTTATATTGACGGGAGCTTGCGCTGTGGGGATTCCTATAAGCCTAGTTCTCCATAACGCCATCTACGGCGTGTTAATCCACTTTTTTGGTGCCGACTTCTGGGATAGGGTTGGTCTAACAGATGAGCCCGTGTTCTTTATGATGGCTATTTTTGTTTGCCCGCTCGGTTTCCTGGTTGGCGCTGCCGGGAGTATAGTCCAGTTTGCCAAAAGCTCCAGGTGATTAACTCCGGTTCTCTCTATTCGGCGAGCTTCCTTTGCCAAACTTGTGCTGACGTTTTGCAGACCCGTGGGCCACAAAGTAGCAATCCGCCAGATTGTTCCGGCGAATAGCAAACTCCGCTATTAGTCCTCATCACTCCTTGGAACACCTGTTTTGTTAAAGCAAATCCCGGAGAGAGTTTTTGAGGGGCGAAGCCTCTAAATATGTTCGCCGGGAGTTATAAGAGGGACGAGGTCTCTAAATATATTTACCGGGAGTTATAAGAGGGACGGAGTCCCTCTTTCTATTACTTCCCCCTCCCCTGATAAGGGAGGGGGATTAAGGGGGAGGGTTACCTAATTTAGGCTTGACCGGCTCGGGCATCCCCGATTAGAATTACAGTGCCATGTTTGATGTTCTGAGCGAGAAGCTGGGCGGCGTGTTCCGGGTGCTGGGGAGCCGGGGGCGGCTGGGGGAGAAGGATGTTGATGATGCCCTGCGCCAGCTCCGGCTTGCCCTGCTTGAGGCGGACGTCAACTTCCGGGTGGTCAAGGACTTTACCGCCCGGGTGCGGGAGCGGGCGGTGGGTGCCGATGTGCTGCGGAGCCTGACCCCTGCCCAGCAGATAATAAAGATTGTCAATGAGGAGCTGATTGCTATCCTGGGCGGGGGGCAGAGCCGGCTGGAGGCGGCATCTCAGGCACCTTCGGTGGTTATGATGGTCGGGCTTCAGGGCAGTGGCAAGACGACTACCGCTGCCAAGCTAGCCCACCACCTGAGGCACCAGGGGCAGCGCCCGCTTCTGGTGGCGGCGGATAACCGCCGACCGGCGGCTATTGAACAGCTTGTTGTCCTCGCCGGGGAGCTTGATATTCCGGTCTACAGCGAGTCTCCCGAGGTCAGGGTGGAGGATATCTGCGCTCATGCCCTGGTAAAGGCTAAGGGGCTGGCGGCAACCTGGGTTATCGTTGATACCGCTGGCCGTCTCCACATTGATGAGGCGATGATGGCGGAGCTGTCCCGGGTCAGGCAGGTGGTGAAGCCTGCCGAGGTGCTGCTGGTGGTTGATGCCATGACCGGGCAGGATGCGGTGCGGGTGGCTGAGGAGTTCCACTCCCGGATGGGGCTGACGGGGCTTGTCCTGACCAAGATGGACGGGGATGCCCGGGGTGGGGCGGCTCTCTCCATCCGCTGGGTGAGCGGGGTGCCCATCAAATTTATCGGTATTGGCGAGAAGGCGGATGCCTTTGAGCCCTTTTACCCCGACCGCCTGGCGTCACGCATCCTGGGCATGGGTGATATGCTCACCTTCATTGAGAAGGCGGAGAAAGTCCTGGATGAGCGGCAGGCTAAGGAACTGGCGAAGAAGGTAAAGGCAGCCCGCTTTGACATGGAGGACCTGCTGTCCCAGCTGGGGCAGGTCAAGAAGATGGGCTCCCTGTCCCAGCTTGCGGAAATGCTCCCCGGGATGTCCCGCCTGCCGGGAAGGCTGCCGGCTGGCACCGAGGAGAATCAGCTCAAGAAGGTGGAGGCGATTATACGCTCCATGACCCCCGAAGAGAGGCACAACCCGGCGGTTATTGACGGCAGCCGGCGGCGCCGTATCGCCCGGGGCAGCGGCACCACGCCCCAGGATATCAATCAACTCTTGAACCAGTTCCGCCAGATGCAAAAGCTGATGAAGATGGGTATCGGCGGCAGGTTACCCCGGGGCTTCCGGGGGATGTTCTAGCCCCCCTGCTTTCTGGATGGATTATTCCAGATAATCTTTTAGCTTCCGGCTGCGGCTGGGGTGGCGTAATTTTCGCAGCGCCTTGGCTTCAATCTGGCGGATTCGCTCCCGGGTGACGTTGAACTCCTTGCCCACCTCCTCCAGGGTGCGGCTGCGCCCGTCCTCAAGCCCGAACCGGAGCTGGAGGACGCGCCGCTCGCGGGGGGTAAGGGTGGACAGCACGCTATCAATCTGCTCTTTTAGCAGCTGCTTGGAGGCGGCATCAACCGGTGGCATGGCGTTGCGGTCCTCAATGAAGTCGCCGAGGTGACTGTCCTCCTCCTCCCCTATCGGCGACTCCAGTGATATGGGCAGCTGTGATACCTTGACTATCTCCTTCACCTTCTGCGGGGGTATTTCCAGGTCTTCGCCGATTTCCTGTGAGGTAGGCTCCCGCCCGTATTCCTGGGCGAGGCGGCGGGATACCCGGAGCAGCTTGTTGATGGTCTCCACCATGTGCACCGGGATGCGGATGGTGCGTGCCTGGTCGGCTATTGCCCGGGTAATTGCCTGCCGTATCCACCAGGTGGCATAGGTGCTGAATTTATAGCCCTTGCGGTAATCAAATTTCTCCACCGCCCGGATGAGCCCGATGTTCCCCTCCTGGATAAGGTCAAGGAGGGACATGCCCCGCCCGATATGTTTCTTGGCGACGCTGACCACCAGGCGCAGGTTGGCTTCAATGAGGTGCCCCTCAGACCTTTCCGCTTCGTGATCAATATTGGCGATGTAAGCCCCAAGCTGCTCCTCGTGTGCCTGAAGGGAGCCGATGAACTCGCTATCGGTTACCTTCTTCGCCAGGTCAGCCAGGGTGGCGTCCTCGCAGATAGCATCAATCAGCTCTGCCGGAAGCAGGCTGCTGTTTATCGCCAGGTTGACCAGAATCGGCTCCGCGGCTGGCTCATACATATTGTAAACCATGTCCTGGATAAGTTGCTGGTTTATCTCACCGTCAATAGCCTGGCGTAGTCTGGCATCGGCGATAATCTTGGCAAAGCTATCCATGGTGGATAAGCCAAGCTCTTTTTGCAGGAACTGGATGGTGGCGGCGGCATCGCTCATCTCCTTGAGTATTTCCAGCACTGTCTCCGCTGCCGAGGGGAGCCTTCCGTATCTCTTCAGCCAGGACTGCTTGATATCGGCGATGCGCCTTCCCTCCTCTATCTTTTTCGCCAGCACCTTTTCCATTGCCGCGGTAAGCAATTGCACCCGGCCAATTTCATGGAGGTACATCCGGACCGGGTCATCCACCTCATCTTCCAGGTGTTCCATCCCCAGTATCTCTACGGCTTCCGGCTTCTCAACCTCAAGCTCACTCGCCTCGGGCCATAGATGTTCTGTTCCAATGCGCATCCCCGCATTGTCCTCGTCTTGAGACGGTGACTCTGGATGCTCGTTCTCCTCGTTTGCTATCCCCATACTTATCTTGCTACCTCCTTCTGCCCCGACCCCAGCTGCCTTTTTTGGGTAAAGACCTCTCCCAGTTGCTGGCTGACCTCCACCCCCAGCTCTTCCAGCTTCGCCAGCTCGGCGCTGGCACCACCGGTCTCGGCAGCCAGGGCTAGCGCCTCTGCCCTCTCCGCCTCCAGACCCTGGAGGTATATTCGGCGCAGGTTGAGAGCGCAATCACGGTACCTCTGCTCCACCGGCGTCGGCGGCAGGCTCTTGCCTGCCAGGGATTCAAGATACTCATGGAGAGCCGGGTCCAGCCGCTCTTTCAGTGATGATAGGTCTTTAGCCTGCTGCCCGGCAAGAAAGATTTCCCGGTTTTCCGTGTTGCCAAAGTATTCCGGGAGCAGCCCCGGGCCATCTTTTAGCTCCGGGTGTTGCAGCAGCAGAGCCAGGCAGTGCTCCTCTACCGGGCTGGACAGTACCGGTTGCACGGTGCGTGCTACCGGCTTTACCTCGGTCCGGCGTCTAGCCGGGCTGGGCTTGGCTTTGCCCAGGGCAATCTCAAGATTGCGGTAGCTGGTTCCCGTCTGCGCCGCCAGTTTGTTGAGGTAGTGGTCCTGGCGGACAA
>CAZFCV010000021.1:8413-13000 GCA_964517985.1 uncultured Dehalococcoidales bacterium
TATGCGGAGTATTATATCTTTGTGAAGGCGCAAAATATCCTTCATCTCGGCAATGATGGGCAGGAGTTTATCAGTAGCCAGGCTCTTGCCCCGGGCGGCAGTCAGGTCAAGCCCGGCGGTAACCATATTGAAGGTGTAGTCAACCACCGGCAGCGCCTCTCCCAGGAGTTTTTGCCACGTTGCGGCGTCTTCCTTGATGACGTCATCCGGGTCTCTCCCCCCGGGCAGGACAATGACCTTTACCTCGGCGTCAAGGGCATTTTCATAGCCGACGCACCGCAGCATAGCCTCCTCACCGGCGGCATCGGCATCCAGGGCGAGCACTATGTTCCGGCTCAGCCTTTTTAGAATGCTCACCTGCCGGTCGGTGATGGCGGTTCCCATGGAAGCGACGACGTTGGCGAAGCCATTCTGGTGGGCGGTGATGACGTCCATATAGCCCTCAACAATCACGGCGCTGTCCTGCTGCCGGATGGCGGCTGATGCCAGGTTCGCGCCGTACAGGGTGCCGCTCTTGTCAAAGAGCGGCGTCGCCGGTGAGTTGATGTACTTTGGCTGGGAGTCGTCAAGCACCCTTGCCCCGAAGCCGGTCACCCGCCCCCGGACATCAAATATGGGGAACATCAGCTTGTTGCGGAAGCGGTCGTGCGCTCCGCCGGCTTCTCCTTCGATTAATAGCCCGCCAGCCACCAGCTCCGGCTCGGCATAGCCTTTCTCCACCAGGTATTGCTTTAGCGCCTCCCGGCTGTTCGGGCTGAAGCCGAGCTGGAAATCGTTGACGGTCTCGGGCGCCAGGCTGCGGCGACTGAGGTAGGCGCGAGCCGGCTTCGCCGCCGGGGAGTTGAGCAGCAGGTTGTGGTAGTAGTGCGCTGCTGCCTCGTTAATCTGGTACAGCCGGTCCTTTTTATCCTTCTCGGCATCCGGCTTGAGCCGTGACGGGATGGTTACCCCGGCTCTCTGGGCAAGGAGGCGCAGTGCCTCCCCGAAGTCAACCCCCTCTTTCTTCATGACGAAGGAGAAGACATCACCGCCGGTGCTGCAGGCGCCGAAGCAGTGCCAGCTCTGCCGCTCCGGATAGACGTGGAAAGAAGGGTTCTTTTCGCTGTGGAAGGGGCACAGCGCCCGGAAGTTGCGCCCCGCCTTGGCTAGCGGCACGTACTCGCCGATAACCTCCACGATGTCCAGCTTCTGCTTTACCTCGTCAATAACACCCATTTTACTATTATACTACTATCCCGCCTTCAGGGGAGGGGCTTGTAATTCTAGCTTGCCTTGCCTCTGGCCAGGGAGAGCTCCTGAGCCAGCCTCAGGGCGTAGTGGTCGGTCATGCCGGCGATATAGTCAACCACCCTCCGCTCCAGCTCATCGCTATAGACGGAGTACTCTGACGGCAGCTTATCCTCATGCCGGGTGAAGTATTCATACAGGGAGCGAATCACCTCCCTGGCTTTGTCTGCCTCCTCCTCGGCGGAGCGCAGGTTATATACCCGCTCGAAGAGAAACTGGCGCAGGGTGTTGGTTGCCTCCCGGACCGTGGGGCTCATCCCTATCCCGGCGTGTTCACCGCTGTTATAACCGCTGGTTAACCATGAGTGCTCAATAATATCACAGACCATGGCATTGATGCGCTGGGAATGGGGGTAGCCGACTACCTTCACCGCCGATAGGGGCAGGTCGTTCTGGGTGATGATGTTTGCCCGCACCGCATCGCCGATGTCGTGGTTGATATAGGCGACGATGTCGGCAATCTTGACCACCTCACCCTCCAGGGTGCTTATCTCTCCCCAGCCCTGCCCCAGGACGTCCACCCCGCTCTTGGAGTGGTTCAAAATGCCGTCCCTCACCTCCCAGGTGAGGTTGAGCCCCTGCCCGTCGTTTTCCAGCCACTCCACGATGCGCAGGCTCTGCTCGTTATGCCGGAAGCCCTGGCAATAGAGCTCGTTTAAGACGTCCTCCCCGACGTGACCGAAGGGGGTGTGCCCCAGGTCGTGCCCCAGGGCGATTGCCTCGGTGAGGTCCTCGTTCAGGCTAAGTGCCCGGGCGATGGTCCGTGCTATCTGGGAGACCTCAAGGGTATGGGTGAGCCGGGTGACGAAGTGGTCACCAAGCGGGGCGATGAACACCTGCGTCTTGTGCTTGAGGCGGCGGAAGGCTTTGCTGTGGATGATGCGGTCCCGGTCCCTCTGGAAGGCGGTGCGCACCGGGCACGGCTCTTCGTCCCTCTGCCTGCCCCGTGACCGCCGGCTTCGGGCGGCGTGGGGGGAGAGGCTCTCTTCCCGCTCCTCAATTCTCTGGCGGATATTCAGTTCTTTAATCACTGACCTGTAGTCTCGCCTCGGCTTTGGCAATTATCTCTCTGGTGGTGCCAATCATGTCCGGGCTTACTGAGACCGAGGTAATGCCCCATTCCACTAGCTTCTCGGTGAGCTCGGGGTATACTGATGGTGCCTGCCCGCAGATGGACGAGGTCACCCCCATGCTCCTGGATACCCTGATGGCTCTCTCCAGGGCAATGAGCACCGCTTCGTTGCGCTCGTCAAAGGTGTCGGCTAGCTTCTCGCTATCCCGGTCAATCCCCAGGATAAGCTGGGTCAGGTCGTTGGAGCCAATGGATATGCCGTCAATGCCAACGGCAAGGAACTTCTCCAGGAGGAAGATGTTGGAGGGCACCTCCACCATCATCCACAGCTTGAAGTCTGCGGAGCGCTTCAGCCCCTGCGCCTCCATGAGCTCCTTGGTGCGGGCAAGCTCGTCGACCGTTCTGACAAAGGGGATCATGACCCACAGGTTCTTGTGCTCCTGCCGCACCCTCTTGATGGCTTCTACCTCCAGCTTGAACACCTCAATGTCGGTGATATAGCGGGAGGCGCCCCGGTAGCCGAGCATGGGGTTCTCTTCAACGGACTCGTACTGCTCCCCGCCTTTGAGCTCCCGGTATTCGTTGGTCTTGAAGTCGTTGGTGCGGTAGACTACGGGGCGGGGGTCAAACGCCTGGGCGAAGGTGTTGATGCCCTGGTAGAGCTTGTCCACAAACTCATTGCCCCGGTTCTGGCTAATCATATAGCTGGGGTGCTCCCCGATCTGGGCAACGATGAATTCTGCCCGCAGCAAGCCGATACCGTCCAGCCGGCGCTTGGCGACTATCTCGGCGAGCTCCGGCTGTGCCAGATTTGCGTAGACCCTTGTCCTGGTCGGTATCTGCTCTTTGAGAAGCTCGGTGGCGGCGGAGGTTGTCTCCCGGGCAACCCTGCCCTCGTAGACCTTGCCCTTTGAGCCGTCAACGGTGATTACCTGCCCGTCGCTCAAGGTGGTCGTTGCCTGTCCGGAGCCGACGATGCAGGGGATTCCCAGCTCCCGGCTGACAATGGCGGCGTGAGCCGTCCTGCCGCCGCGGTCGGTGACAATGGCTACCGCCCGTTTCATTGCCGGGACAAAGTCCGGGGTGGTCATCTCGGCAACCAGTATATCCCCGGCTGCTACCTTGTCTATCTCCGAGGGGTCGCGGACAATCTTGACCGGGCCTGACGCCATGCCCGGGCTGGCGGGTGCCCCGCTGAGGAGCACCGGGGCGGTTATCTCCGCCGCCTCCGCCTCCGCCTCCTTGATGGTGGTTACCGGGCGGGTCTGGACGATGAAAAGCTCGTTACCTTCCTTTGCCCATTCAATATCCTGAGGGAATTGATAGTGGTCTTCCAGGTACTTGCCTATTTTGGCAAGCTTGATTATCTCCTCATCGGTTACCTTCTGCTCACTTTGCCGTGCCGCTTCCACCGGCGCCCAGATGTTGGTCTCCTGGTCGGTGGCGGCGGGGTTCCTGATTAACTGGCTCTCTTGCTTGGCGGTATTCCTGGTTCTGATTTTCAGCCCCTCTTTTTCCACGATATACAGGTCGGGGGTTACCTCTCCGGAGACGATAGCCTCACCAAGCCCGAAGACAGCCTCAATGACAATCTGGCTGGTGTTGCTGGTTACCGGCTCCAGGGTGAACATAACCCCGGAGGCTTCCGACTGCACCATCCTCTGCACCGGCGCCGCCAGACCGACCTTGAAGTGGTCAAAGCCCTGCTGGTGGCGGTAGAAGATAGCCCGCGGCTCAAAGAGGGATGCCCAGCACCCCTGTACCGCCGCCACCACCTCATCGGCGCCCTCAATATTGAGGAAGGTGCGCTGCTGACCGGCGAAAGAGGCTTCGGGCAGGTCTTCGGCGGTAGCCGAGGAACGGACGGCGACCAGACCCCCGCCCATCCTGGCGTAGGCGTCTTTTATCTTCCGGGCTATATCCGGGGGGACTTCAGCACTGGATATTATCTCCTTGATTTCAGTAGCCACCTGCTGTAGCTGCTTGCTGTCGCCGGGATCCAGTGGCTCCAGTAGCTCCCGGACTTTGCCGGCGAGCTTCGCTCTCTGTAGAAAGTCAAAATAGGTGTTAGCGGTTACAATGAAGCCAGGAGGAACCGGTATGTTGGCATTAGCCATTTCCCCCAGGTTCGCCCCTTTACCGCCGACGGTGGCAACGTCATTTTTGCCGACCTCATTGAACCAGACGATAACCTTTTGACCTTCGTCCATACTACTACCTCCTTGTGT
>CAZFCV010000022.1:0-12866 GCA_964517985.1 uncultured Dehalococcoidales bacterium
ACTATCCCCGAGATAATAAAGAACAAAGACCTTTTACCGGTGATATCCAGCATCACTTTTCTCCTGAGTAGGCGCTAAACAGACGGAGCTTCCGTGCCAGGCGGGTGCCCACGAACAGGCGGAGCAGTGTCCGGGTGACGACAATAGCGGTGAACATGCTCACCAGCACGCCGATACCAAGGGTAAAGGCAAACCCCTTTACCGGGGCGCCGGCGATAATGCTGCTGCCCACCCAGAAAAGGATAACGCAGACAATCAGGGTGGTGACGTTGCTGTCCCTGATGGCGGTCCAGGCGCGGCTGAAGCCCGCCTCGATGGCTGCCCCCAGCGTCCTGCCGGCGATGAACTCCTCCTTCATCCGCTCAAAGATGAGGACATTGGCGTCCACCGCCATGCCGATGGACAGGATAAAGCCGCCGATACCAGCCAGGGTGAGGGTGACCGGTATTAACTTGAACAGGGCTAGCACCACTGCCCCGTAGAAGAGCAGGGCAAGGCATGCCAGAACCCCGGGCAGGCGGTAGTAGAAAATCATGAACAGCATGACCAGCACCAGCCCGATGAGCCCCGCCATGACGCTCAGGTCAACGAAGTCGCTGCCCAGTACCGGGGATATCGTTTGCTCGTAGATGGTCTCCAGCGGCACCGGCAGGCGTCCGGCATTGAGCTGCTGGGAAAGCTCCGTAGCCTCGTTCAGGCTTAAGCCATCAATCTGCCCCCGGTCGCTAATCACGCTCCGGACGAAGGGGGCGATGGGTTGCCCGTCGTCCCCCCGCAGTGGCTCATCGCCCTCAAAGATACCCAGCGGCTTATCTATCAGCCGGCCGGTGATTTCTTCCGATAGCAGGCTTCCTTCCTCGTCCCACTCAAAGAGGAGCAGTATATTGCCCCAGTTGTCCCGGTTGATGTAGGTGTTCTCCTTGAAGTAGCTTGAGGTCAGCGCCTTCTCCTGCCCGTCAATCACCCCCACCGCTGGCTTCCAGCTGCCCCGCTCGTTCACCCACCTTGCCTCTTCGCCCTCTTCTATCAACTCGCCAAACTCGAGCAGCGCCGTGCGTCCGATACGGTCCTTCTGGGCATCGGTAACGCTCAAGCCGGGCAGCTCAACCACTATCCGGTCTTCGCCCAGTTTCTTGATATCGGGCTCGGTTACCCCCAGCGGGTTAATCCGGTTCTGGATAACGGTGATTACCCCGTCTATGATCGCTGCCTCGCTGCCCGGTTCCACGCCGGACAGGTCTGCCCGGTAGACGATGTGGGCACCACCCTGCAGGTCAAGCCCCAGCTGCATGCGGTCCCGGTTCAGCAGGGGATAGGCAAGGGCGGTAATGGCGAAGGCGAGGATGAAAAGTAGCACCACGGTGATGATGATGTTTTTTCTAGACATTCCTGTCCTCAGTTAGCAATGTGGTTTCCTTCTGAACAACAAGGGCAGCTTCCCTATTATAAAGCAATTGCCGGGAGAAACCAAGCCTGAAGCCCGCTCCCTTCGTGTATCGTGGCGGAAAGCTCACTGCTCATCCCCTGCCGGCTGCCCGGTGAGCGGTAATTGCTGGCGAGCATAGTCCAGTGCCTGCTCTCTGGTTGTCACCTCGCCGGCGGCTTGCGCCTCGCGTACTGATTCCAGGAGCTCGCCAATTCGGGGTCCCGGGCTCAAGCCCAGGGTGTTGAGCAGGTCATGCCCGCTAATCAGTTTGGGGGGGCGGACCACGCTCTCCTCCGGGAAGCGCTGCTCCAGGACATAGCCCACTATCCGGGCATGCTCCTGCCAGCTATCCGGGTCAAGGCGGGGACCCCTTGCCGCCAGGTGGTCAGCCAGGCTGAGGAAAAGGGTGTCAATGCCGGCGTCACCCGTATCGCGGAAGTAGCGGTAAATAGCCCGGCGGGTGGGCAGCCCGGCATGGCTCATCTGTACCGGCCGGAGGTGGTGCCGCACCGCTGTCTCCACCAGCCTTATCTCTTTGGTGCTGAACCTCAGCCTTTCCAGGATGCTTGTCGCTACCTGCGCCCCCTCTCCGGCGTGCCCCAGGAAGCGAACCCGACCGTTCTCCTGGATAGCCTTGGTCTGGGGCTTGGCAATGTCATGGAGCAGGGCAGCCAGTTTTAGCAGCGACCGCCTTGTGCTGCCGCGGCTCACCTCCCGGGCAAAGTGCTCTGCCAGCGCCTCTGACCAGGGAACGGCGGCCTGAACCGGCTCGCCGGCGTAGTCCACTTCCCCCTGCCGCAGCAGGAAATCAGTGGTGCCGACCGTCTCCACGGAGTGGTCAAAAACGTCCCAGAAGTGCTCCGGGGGCTGTGCCACCCCTTTAAGCACGGCTAGCTCCGGGATTATCGCCGTGAGCAAGCCCAGGGTATCAAGGTAGCGCAGAAACTGGCTCCCCTGCGCCAGGAGCTGGACTAGCTCCTCCCTTATCCGCTCCGCAGCGACACTGCCGATGAGGTGGCTATGGCGCCGGATAAGGGACTCCGTCTCACCCTCAATGGTAAAGCCAAGCTCGGCAGCCAGGCGTACCGCCCGCAGCAGGCGGATGGCATCCGAGGAGAAGGCGGTCTCGCTGACGGCTCTGATTGCCCCCCGGCGCAGGTCATCCCCGCCCCCGAACGGGTCAATAAGCGGAACCCCGGTCTGCCCGAGCTCAATCGCCATGGCATCTACCGTGAAGTCACGCCGCCCCAGGTCGTGCTCGATGTCATCCTTGATGGTGGTGAGGTCTATCTGCCACCAGCCGGTGGCGGAGGGTGCCTGGTGGTTTGCGATAGCTATCCGGCACACCCGGTTAGCCTCATCCAGCAGGATGTAGCGGCCACCGAGGGCGGCGGCTAGCCCGGGGGCAATCTGCGGGGCGTCTGTGGCAAGGGCGATGTCAATATCCGCCGTATCTCGCCCCAGCAGCGCATCACGGACAAAGCCGCCGGTAAGATAGGCGCTAGCCCCCTGCCCGGTGAGGTATTGACTTATCTTGCCTAATAGGGATAGGGTCCTCGGCTCAATAGGTAGTTTAATCACGTCCCGGGCTTAACTATACTCTCAATTTCCGGACTTATCAAGGAGATGCCTGGAGGACAGGTAGAAACAACGCCGGTTAATACTGGTTTAGGGGACGGCGAGCCGGTCACCGGTGGCGTTCTTTTTTCGCTGGTTGTCTATTGGCGGCGGCTCTGTTTGCTTAAGCGCTTTCGCGGTCCACACTGTGGGCAATGGTCTTTAGTATGGAGAGGATGCCAATAACTGCGCGCTGCACCTCGGGGGACTCCTGTGCCAGCATCCGTGCCACGTAGGGGTCAAGCCCGCCGCCGATATACTCGCCGTGGCTCTCGGCAACGGAGGAGGACTGCGGGGACAGGTAGCCAGCCAGGGTGAACAGCTCATCTTCCTCAAAGCTCAGGGGTTTGGCAATTCGGCGCAGGATGTGGGCTGATGGAAAACGCTCGCCTCGCTCAATGCGACCCAGGTGCGATGAGGATACCCCGGACATGACGGAGAGCTCTCGCAGTGTCAGCGGCACTGACACCCTCTGTCGCTTTAGCATTAGTCCAAAATTCTGACTGCTTCTACTATTCATGCTTTACATATTATATTTTGCCATTTGGCAAATGTCAATACCAGATTGGGGGCAAACGTCCGCCAACTGGCGAAAATGTGGGATATTCTAACCATAATCTAACCGTGTAGTGACAGATGTCGTTGGGGCGACCAGCCCAATCCCCCGCACTCTTTGCCACTTCTTACCAAAGGCGGCTTTATTTGTACTGCAATGCACCGCATTCATTGACAATTGGCGTACAAGTTGCTATAATATGCCATCTGACACAAAAAGAGGGGTGCCATGATTGTAAAGACGAGAGTCTTTGAATTGTGCAATGGGAGGTACCGGAATCTGCCCGAGCTAGCCCGGGCGATGGGAATATCAGTGAGTCAGATTTACCGGGTGCGGGAAGGCAAGCGGGGCATAAACCAGAAGTTTATCGTCGGTGCCGTAGAGGCTTTTCCCGAACGCCGCTTTGATGACCTCTTTTATGTTGCTCCGGAGGAAAGCCGGGGCGAGACAGCTGTCACCATTACCTGCCGCCGCTCCGAGCCGGAGCGGTATTCTGCTTCGGCAACCGGATAGCCGCTGGCGGGCAGCCGGGGCTAGAGTCCAGTTTCTTCGGGCGCAATCCGGCGCAGGGCATCTGTGCTGTCCAGGTGGTCAATATAGAGGGTTCCGTTCAGGTGGTCTATCTCGTGCTCCAGGGCTTCGGCGAGCAGTTCCCTTGCTTTGATGCGTATTTCCTTCCCGTTCTGGTCGCGCCCTTTAACGGTAACCGATTCGGCGCGCCTTATCTGCCCCACGTAGCCGGGGATACTCAGGCAGCCCTCGTCCACCAGGCGTTCCCCGCCCCTCCGCACTATCTCCGGGTTAATGAGGACTATTTCCTCTTCTTCGGGGATGCCGATAATAATCAGCCGCAGGGAAACGCCTATCTGGGGAGCGGCGAGACCGACCCCGTTGGCGGAGTACATCGTCTCGCGCATATTGTCAATCAGGCTCTTAAGGGAGCCGTCAATATGCCGGATGCGTTTTGACCTCTGCCTCAATACCGGGTCGGGAAGAGTGCGAATGGGTAGCATAGCCATCTTATCACCACTATAATTATAGCTGATTCCGGGGTAATTGTTAAACCAGGCTTACCGGGTCAATGTCCACTGCCCAGCCCTGGGGGATGGGCATCCCGGCGAGAAGGGCTTGCGGTGCCGCGCCGCGGAGCACCAGCTGCCAGCGGAACCGTCCCCGCCGCCGGTGGATGAAAGCCGGGGCGGGGCCAATCAGGGTCAGGTCATCTATCCCCCTTGATTCTATTTCGGCGGTAAGCTGGCGCTTCATTCTTTCCGCCTCCCGCTGGCAGAGGGCATCACTGGTGTGGCTATAGAGCAGGCAAGCCAGCCGGGAAAAGGGCGGGTTATGAAGCTGGCGGCGGTACTCAATCTCTCGGTTGTAAAATGAGGTGTAGTCCTGCCCGGCGGCGGCTTGGATGGCGTAGTGCTCCGGGGAGTAGGTCTGGACGATAACCCTTCCCCCCAGGACGCTCCGCGCGGCTCTGCCGGCAACCTGGCTCAGGAGCTGGAATGTCTTCTCCCCGGCACGGAAGTCGGGCAGGTTCAGCGCCGTGTCGGCGCTGATAACCCCGACCAGGGTAACCAGGGGCAGGTCCAGCCCCTTGGCAATCATCTGCGTGCCGATGAGGATATCTGCCTCGTGGGCGCGGAATTTGGAGAGTATTTCCTGGTGGGAATGTCTGCCCCGGGTAGCATCGCTATCCCAGCGCAGCCGCCGTGCCTGAGGAAAGGTGTAGCCGGTTTCCTGCTCCAGCTTCTGGGTGCCGGTGCCGAGGAACTTGAGACGGCGGCTGGAGCACTGCGGGCAGACCTGGGGAACGGGCGTCCGGTTATTGCACTGGTGGCAGACCAGGACATCCTCCGCCGGGTGGTGGGTAAGGCTGACATCACAGCGCCGGCAGCGGAGGGCAAAGCCACAGTGACGGCACTGGATGAAGGTAGCCGCCCCCCTCCGGTTGAGGAAGAGGAGCACCTGCTCCCCGCTGGCTACGGCTCTGGCTATTGCCAGTGACAGGGGTTGGCTGAAGAGGCTGCGGTAGCCCAGCTTGAGCTCCTCCCTCATATCCACTATCTCCACCGTGGGCATGGTCTTCCCCGGGGTGACCCGCTCCGGTAGCGGGAGCCGGTGGTAGCCCCCTCTTTGTGCCCGGAAGTAGCTCTCCACGTCGGGCGTGGCGCTGCCCAGGATGACCACTGCCCCGCTGAGCTCCGCCAGCTTCAGGGCAACATCGCGGGCATGGTAGCGGGGCACAGTATCCTGCTTGTAGGTCCACTCATGCTCCTCGTCAATGACTATCAGCCCCAGCTCCGGCTGGGGGGCGAAGATGGCGCTGCGGGGGCCAATAACGACGTCAAACTCGCCGTCCCTTATCCGTTGCCACTCGTCAAACTGCTCGCCCAGCGACAGGCGGCTGTGCAGGACGGCAACCCTTCCCGGAAAGCGGGTGGCGAAGCGCTCTATGGTCTGCGGGGTGAGGGCAATCTCGGGGACGAGGACAATGCCCCGCCTCCCCATCCGCACCGCCTGAGCCAGAGCCTGGAGATAGACCTCCGTCTTGCCGCTGCCGGTGACCCCGTGCAGCAGGAAGACCGGCGGTGAAGAGCCATCCCTGGCTATCTGCTCCTTGCCTGAGGTGATGGACTCCAGGGCTGCCTTCTGGGCGGGGTTGAGGGTGAGTGGCGGTGAGGGGGTGACTCCCTGGCAGGGGATGGGCTCGCGTCTTATGGCAACATAGTTGAAGGATACCAGACCCTTGCTGGCGAGGGCATCGGCGGTTGCCCGGGTGCTTCCTGTCCGCCGTCTCGCCTCCGACCAGGCTACTGCCCCGGACTGCCTGGCAAGGAACTCCAGAAGGGCAGCCTGCTTGCCGGCCCCTTTTTTATGGAGCCGGGCGGCATCATCATCGGCGGTGGCGGTTTCCAGTCTCAGGTAGAGCTCCTGCTTCGCTTTTACCCGGACCGGCTCCAGCTCGTAGCTTCTGGCGGCTAAGCCCTTCCTCACCAGCTGGGAGACGATGGTGCCGGCTTTTTTCTTGCCCAGCGTCTTCTCCAGCTCCTTCAGGCTGACCCTGTCCCGGCTCCAGACCAGCTGCAAGACCTGCCTCTGCTCCGGGGTGAGGGGGGGCAGAGCCCCCTCCCGGGGCTTTTCCGGCATGGTGACGAAGGTGACCGCCTTGCGCTCAAAACCCGGCGGCAGCATCAGGGCTACGGCGTCAAAGAGGGGGGACAGGTAGTGGTCGCTTATCCACCGGGCAAGCCGGACATGGGCGGGGGAAAGTACGGCGCCAATAATACTGGCGATATCCCTGGTCTCCGGGACGGCGGGGTGCTCCGTTATCTGGAGGACAACCCCCTGCAGCACCCTGTCCCCGAAGGGGACCCATACCGCCTGCCCGATAGCAACGCCTAGCCCGGCAGGGATGGTATAGCTAAACGTCCGGCGCTGGGCTAGCGGCGAGTTAACACTAACTTCGGCATACGCCACCGGTCATTCTCCACCAGTAGCATTATTACGCTTTCTTGTCGCTCCGCCTTTCCTTGAGGCGGGATGCCTTGCTGCTTAGCCCGCGCAGGTAGTAGAGCTTGGCACGGCGCACCTTGCCGTGGCGCAGAACCTCAACCTTCTCCACCAGCGGGGAGTGAAAGGGGAAGGTGCGCTCGACGCCTATGCCGTAGGTGACGCGCCGCACCGTAAAGCTGGGGCTGTTGCCGCGGCGAACCCTGATTACTACCCCTTCAAACGCCTGGAGGCGTTCCCGGTCCCCTTCCACTACCTTGGCGCTGACCCGTACCCGGTCGCCGGGGACAACCTCCGGTATGTTGGGGTTTGCTTTAAGAGCTGGTAACTCAATGTTCATCTTGAAGTCCCTTCCTTAAGTTGTTCTCGTAAATACTTTTCCGCGGTGTGCCGGTCCGCCTTGTCCAGTAGCTCCGGGCGGCACTTCAGGGTTTGCTGTATTGACTGCTCCTGCCGCCATTTGGCAATCTGGGCGTGGTTGCCGGAGAGCAAGACCGGCGGCACTGCCCAGCCCCGGTAGACGGCGGGGCGGGTATACTGGGGGTATTCCAGCAGCCCGCTAGTGTGGGAGTCCTCCACCAGCGAATCCGGTGAGCCGAGGACACCGGGGAGCAGCCTGACCACGGCATCCACGACCACCATGGCAGCCAGCTCGCCGCCGCTGAGCACGTAATCACCGATGCTGAGCTGGTCGGTGGCGAGGTGCTCACCCACCCGCTCATCAACCCCCTCGTAGTGGCCACAGATAAGGAGCAGGCGCCGGTGTCCTGCCAGCTCGGCGGCAACCGGCTGGGAGAAGAGGCGGCCCCGCGGGGTGAGCAGGATAACCGGCAGGTATTCTGTATCACCGGCTCTTATTGCCTCCACGGTTTCAAAGATAGGCTCTGGCTTGAGCACCATGCCGGCACCGCCGCCGTAGGGATAATCGTCGGCGGTGGCGTGCCGGTCGTGGGTATAGTCCCGGATGTTATGTATGCCGATGCTGACCAGCTCGTCACTGATGGCTCGCTGGAGAATACTGGTGCTAAATGGGCCCGGGAACATCTCGGGGAACAGGGTCAGGATATCAATGTGCACCGCTCTCTCCCTCCCCGGCGCTTTCGTGCTCGGTTACCTCGCCCTTGATTATCTCTATGGCGTGCGGGATAGCCGGCAGTATCACGCCAAGGGTTTCCCGCACTGCCCGGGGGCTGCCCGGCAGGTTGACAATAAGGCACCTCCCCCGGACGCCCGCCACCGCCCGGCTCAGCATTGCCATCGGGGTCAGGCGAAAGGTCTCGCTTCTCATCAGCTCACTGATGCCGGGGACGACCTTGTCCACGACCCGCAGGGTGGCTTCCGGGGTAACATCACGCGGGCTTAAGCCGGTACCGCCGGTGGTGAGAATAATATCCACACTGCCGTCATCTGCCCACCCGGCGAGCTTGTCGGCAATAGCGTCCGCCTCATCGGGAACGACCTCATACCGGACCAGCCGGCTGTCCAGCGGGGAGAGGCTGTCCTTGATTACCATGCCGCTTTCATCAGGGCGCTCCTTGTGCCACCCTTTATCACTGATGGTCAGTATTCCTAAGTTGAACATCATCTTCGGGAGTACTATTTTACCATAATATATGGGGTAGAGCCAAAACAAAAAAACGCTAAAAGTATTGACAAACCACCGATGTGTTGTAAAATGGTAGAAAGTGGTGAATGGTGGTAAATCAGGGTGTTTTACGGTGAGTTTGACTACAAGATTGACCTGAAGGGTAGAGTGCCCTTCCCGCCCCGCTTCCGCAGCCTGCTGAAGAATGGGGTGATATTAACTGCGGGGATGGAGGGGTGCATCACTGCCTACCCGCTGCCGGAGTGGCAAAAGATAGCCGCAACGCTTACCGGCGGCTCGGTTACCCGCAGCAAATTAAGGAAGCTGAACCGGGCGATATTTGCCACTGCCTTCAGCGCTGCCGTTGACGGGCAGGGCAGGGTTGCCCTGCCGCTGCCATTGCGGCAGTATGCCGGCATTGAGGACGAGGTGGTTATCGTTGGCGCCAATAACTGTCTTGAGCTGTGGAACAGGGAGCAGTGGGAAGCGGAGAAGGCTGATAGCCAGGAGCAAGCCTGGCGAATAATAGAAAGCCTAGACAGGCAATGATGAGTTCAGCCATGGTAGCGGTAACTCATACCCCGGTTTTGCTTGAAGAGACCATTCAGGCTCTGGCTGTCCAGCCCGGGGGGCGCTATATTGATTGTACCATTGGCGGCGGCGGGCATGCGGCGGCTATTCTGGAAAACAGCTCGCCCGGCGGGCAGCTTCTTGGCATTGATGCTGACCCGGGGGCGATAGAGACCGCCGGGGAAAGGCTTGAAGCCTACCGCGGCTCGGTGCAGCTCGTTAACGAAAACTTCACCAACCTGCCGGCTATCTGTTTGCGGCACGATTTCTACCCGGTGCACGGTATCCTGTTTGACCTGGGGCTGTCCTCCCTTCAGCTTGAGGAGGAGCGTGGTTTCAGCTTCCAGCATGATGCCCCCTTGGATATGCGCTTCAGCACTAGCCAGCAGCTTACTGCGGCGGATATTGTTAACACGCTCTCCGAGGTTGAGCTGGCTCGCCTTATCAGGAACTATGGCGAGGAAAGCTATAGCCGGCAGATAGCCCGCCACATTGCCCTGGAGCGTCCTATAAGAACCACCCGGCATCTGGTGCGGGTAATAGAAAAGGCTATTCCACGGAAGAGGTCCCGGATTCACCCCGCTACCAAGACCTTTCAGGCACTGCGGATTGCCGTTAACCATGAGCTTGACCACCTGGAGATGGCATTAAGGCAGGCTCTTTCCCTCCTCGGTTTGGGGGGGAGGCTGGTGGTTATCAGCTATCATTCCCTTGAGGACCGGCTCGTGAAGCAGTTTATGCGCCGGGAGTCGCTGGACTGCGTCTGCCCGCCGGGGACGCCGAGCTGTGTCTGTGGACATCGTGCCGGGTTGAGGGTAATCAACCGGAAGGTCGTTACTCCCTCTTCCGCCGAGGTCAGGCAAAATCCACGGAGCCGGAGTGCCCGGTTGAGGGCTGCGGAAAAGATTATTACCTCCGGGGAGTACGACGGGGTATCGGAGGGGATGTGTTTTTCCCTGGCGGCTAGTAGTGGGGTGTGGCGACGCCCCACCTTGCTGAAGAAGCTCCGGGAGGTTTTCTTAGCCTCCTGATGAGATAGACGACTGGAAGACTACATGAACTAGGGGGGCGAAATGTGAAAGATTAAGCTAGGTGGAAGCCTGCCAAGTCATAGCTGAAAGGAGGGAATAGATGGCAAAGTACAGTTTAGCGGCGATTGATGTTGGCACGACAAAGATATGCACCATTATCGCTGACGTTGATGACAGCGGTAACATGCGAGTTAGCGGGGTGGGTATAACCCCCTCACAGGGGCTGCACAAGGGTCTGGTGGTCAACATCAATGAAGCCCGGCAGTCAATACAGGAATCGGTGAGACGGGCAGAGCAGACCAGTGGTCACAAGATAGAGTCTGCCTATATTGGTGTTACCGGGAGGCATGTCAGCTCAATAAACAACCGGGGGGTGGTTGCTATCAGCCGCAACGACCGTCTGGTGCGCCCCGATGACCTGAAGCGGGTGCTTGCAACTGCCCGGAGCATCAAGACCCCCAGCGACCGGAGGGTGCTCCATGTTATTCCTCGGGGGTATGCCGTTGATGGTCAGGCGGGGGTCAAGAATCCGGTGGGGATGCACGGTTTCCGGCTGGATGTTGAGACACACATCATCACCGCCGCCGTGGCTTCTGTTCAGAACCTGGCAAAGTGTATCCGTGGTATTGGCATAGACATTGAAGACCTTGTCCTTGAGCCCCTCGCCAGCAGTGAGGCGGTGCTCAGCGATGATGAAAAGCAGGTGGGCACCATACTGGCTGATATTGGTGGCGGCACTACCGATATTGCCGTCTTCAAGGATGGCAGCATCTGGCACACCGCTATCCTGCCGGTGGCTGGCTATCAGATTACCCGGGATATCGCCATTGGCTTGGGGCTGCCCTTTGATGTCGCCGAGGAGATGAAGAGAAGGTACGGCAGTGTTATGCCGGTCTACGAGAGCAAGATGAGCACCCCCAGCCCGATTACAGAAGACGGACATGGTGTCTCCTATCAGGACCTGTGCGACATTGTCCGGGCTCGAGTTGACGAAGTACTGAGGCTTGTCCTGCTGGAGCTACCTCACTCCGAGTATGAGACGCTGGTTCCCGGCGGTCTGGTGTTGACCGGTGGCAGCTCTAACCTTTCCGGCATAGCTGCCCTCGGGCGTGATGTCCTTCACCTCCCGGTGCGCGTGGGCACACCGACTTCCATGTCCGGTATCAGCGATGCCCTTCGTGACCCGGCATATGCCACCAGCGTTGGGCTTTTGCTCTGGGGAGCACGCAACAGGGGCGGTAGGGTACGCCGCAGTGTTGGCGGCGGTTTTCGGCACTTTTTGTTCCGGCTCTCCAAGTTGTTCCGGTAGCTATTTAGGACAAGTCTCTTTTAAGAAAGGAGGAGGAGATGGCAAAAACAAGTTTCGTTCCTAATCCGGCCAGGATTAAGGTTATCGGGCTCGGCGGTGGTGGTTGCAACGCAATTACCCGCATGGTCAGGGAGGAGATTGAAGGGGTAGAGTTTATCGCCATGAATACCGATGCCCAGGCTCTCGCCATAACCGAAGCCCCGATCCGTTTCCAGCTTGGTGAGAAGCTCACCAGGGGGCTGGGTGTTGGCGGTGACCATGGTGCCGGGCAGAAAGCCGCCGAGGAAAGCCGCGATGAGATTAAGGAGCTGGTTACCGCTGCGGATATGGTGTTTATCACCGGTGGCATGGGGGGCGGTACCGGTACCGGAGCGGCACCGGTTGTTGCTGAGCTAGCCAAGCAGGGGGGTGCCCTGACTATCGCCGTGGTGACTCGCCCGTTCTCCTTTGAGGGGACTCATCGTTGCCAGGTAGCCGATGAGGGCATTATCCGCTTGCTGAACAAGGTTGATACCCTGATAATCATCCCTAACGACCGTCTGCTTGATCTCTGCGACCAGAAGACAGCTGTGGATAGCGCCTTCCGCATGGCGGATGATGTGCTGCACCACGGTGTCCAGGCAATCGCCGAGGTAATCACCGTCCCCGGGCTGATTAATCTTGACTTTGCCGACGTCAAGGCGGTAATGAGGGACGCCGGTCCCGCCTGGATGTCGATTGGCCGGGGTTCAGGCCAGAGCCGGGCGGTAGATGCGGCTAAGGAAGCCCTGGCTAGCCCCTTGCTTGATGTTTCCATAGACGGGTCAAAGGGGGTGCTCTTCAACGTCGTTGGCGGCAGCAACCTGACCCTGATGGAGGTCAATCAGGCGGCTGAGGTTGTTCGGCAGGCAGTTGACCCGGAGGCTAACATTATCTTTGGTGTGGCTCGTGACCCATCCATGGATAAGGAGATAAGGATTACCTTAATTGCCACCGGGTTCAAGTCCCGGACCGGACTGTCTGGAGCCGGCGAGGAAGAGGACATGACGGCACTGCTTAAGGGGCTGAAGAGCGAGGATGAGCTGGATGTTCCCTCATTCCTGCGCCGCCCGCTGTTTAGCCACCGCCGCCAGGCAATAACGCCGGCGGACAAGGTGGTGAGGGCACCAACACGCATACCCACCGGTTAAAGCTCTCGGGGGGCGGGCTTGCTGCCTCGAGACCAGAGTGGAGGCTGCAGGTGCTTGGAGCACCTGCAGCTTTCTTGTTTTCTACCT
>CAZFCV010000023.1:0-12718 GCA_964517985.1 uncultured Dehalococcoidales bacterium
CTATAATTCGGTCTCCTTTGGCAGCAACCAGAGAAATACTCACCACACCTCTGTTGCGGAGCTTATCAACTAGCTCGGCTTCTTCCCGCTGGCCAAACGCCAGCTCGTTAACGTGGCGGATAGAGGCAGTATCTTCCGGCGTTTCCGGGCGAATAGTGAACATACGGCGATTACCCCCAGTATCAAGGATAGCTGATACGACAAGCGCCATTCTAGCACATGGCAACATGAAACGCTACCGAAGAAGTTCTACCTGTTGGTCGGGCTCCACCTAGCTGCCGTTGGTTAGGGATGTCAGGATAACAAGTCATAAATTATGTTGACTACAGCAGCTCATAAAACGTATGATATCAGGTAGAATAAGGTGTCAGATGACACCGCTTATGGAGTGTCTTGATGGAAGGGCTTAGGGAGAGGATAAGGGAGCTACGCAGGAAGAAGGACTGGACGCAGGAGGATCTGGCTCGGGAGATAGGGGTCAGTCTGTCTACCGTGCAGCGCTGGGAGAAGCAGGAGGCAAAGCCCATCCGCCTTGCCCGCCGGGAGCTGGCAAGGCTTTTTGAGGAAGCTACGGTTAGCCATGAGTGAGAGGAGGGTCCGCCCTCACGAGCCAGGGTAGACTGTTTCTGGGGAATGCCAAAACTGGTGAGGTGAATATGCAGATGGGCATAGATGCCGGCCGCCTTGCCGAGGCTGCCAGATGGATAATAAAAGACACGGGACGGGCAAGCTATGGCTAGTACTCCGGTGGTCACGTCAGCTTCACCACGGGTAACCGTGATTATCCCGACGCTAAACGAGGCGGAGAACCTGCCCCATGTCCTGTTCGGGATCCCTGGAATTGGTGAGGGAACCGAGGTTGTCCTTGTTGACGGGCATTCTACTGACAACACGGTGGAGGTGGCGAAGAAGCTCCGCCCTGATATCCGCATCCTCTATCAGCCGGGCAAGGGCAAGGGGGACGCCCTGAGATACGGCTTCAAGCATGCTCAGGGCGACATCATCGTTACGCTGGATGCTGACGGCTCCTTCAACCCCGGGGAGATGGGCGAATTCATCAAGCCCCTCCTTAACGGTTATCAGTTTGCCAAAGGCTCGCGGTTTCTTCCCGGTGGTGGTACCCTAGATATGTCATTACATCGACGTATAGCCAATAGGATGGCTACTATTCTGGTAAATATCCTCTATGGTAGCACGTATACTGATCTAGCCTATGGCTACCACGCCTTCCAGAAAAAGGCGCTGGAGGGGATGGAAATTAGAAGCGAGGGCTTTGAAATAGACACGGAGATATACCTCAAGGTAAAGAAAGCCGGGCTGAAGGTAATAGAGGTGCCTAGCTTTGAAAACAAAAGAATTGGTGGCAAGGGAAAGCTTAGGAGCTTGAAAGACGGGCCCAGGATACTGATAACCATCCTGAGGGAGCGGTTTCGTGAGTGAAACGAAGCTAACCGTCTCGGTCATAATCTGTGCCTATACCCGGGAGCGCCTGGGGGATATCCATGAGGCGGTGGCGTCCGTCCTCTCCCAGACACGAAAGCCCGGTGAGGTAATCATCTCCGTGGACAACGACGAGAGGCTCTACGATGAGCTTGCCGAAAGCTACGGCAATGGAAACCAGCCCGTCCCGGTAAGGGTCATTCTAAACACGGCTGGCAAGGGCGTATCCGAGACCAGAAACTGCGCTATCCGTGCCGCTGGAGGGGATATAGTCGCCTTCATAGACGACGATGCCGTAGCCGCCCCGGACTGGCTGGATAACCTGGGCAGGCACTTCCAGGACCCGGTTCCCAGCCGTCACCCGGTTGCCGTGGGGGGATGGGTAGCTCCACTGTGGCTTAACGGCTCCCGACCCCGGTGGTTCCCCGAAGAGCTGGACTGGATTGTCGGCTGCACCTGCCGGGGGCTCCCCGTAGAGCGGGGCGGGATAAGGAACGTCCCCGGCTGCAATATGGCTTTTACCAGGGATGTCTTTGCGCGGGTGGGCTTTTTCCGCAGTGACATAGGGAGAACGGGAAAGGCTAGCGGGGTTGCCGAGGAATCGGAGCTCTGCATCCGGCTGAGAAAAGCCAGCCCTGGCTCCCCCATCCTTTATGAACCCGGGGCATCCATCCACCACAAGGTGCCCTCGTGGCGGCTGAGCCCGGTCTACCTCATCCGCCGCTCCTTTGACGAAGGCTTCTTCAAAGCCAGAATCCAGGGGCTGCACCGGCCGGCTGCCTGCCCGCCGGCGGAGGGGAATTCATCGGCTCCAAAAACCCTGTCAATAGAGGCTTCCTATCTTCGCTACCTCCTCTTCACCGCCATCCCGGGAAGGCTCCGGCGCTTTTACCGGAGGGGCTCCTTCCGGCAGATAGGGGCTATCGTGGCAAGCATTATCGCCACTGGCACGGGGTATCTGGTGGGGAGGGTCAGGGGCTGGGGCATAACGGAGAAGGGAAACGGGAAAACATAAAACCAGGGAATGTCACGGAAAGAGATAGAAGGGAATGTCAAGATGGCAGAGCGAATACTGGTAACCGGCGGCGGCGGTTTTATCGGCGGTCACCTGGCGAGGTATCTATACGAGAGGGGGCATTTTGTCCGCATTGCCGATATCAAGTTTGATGACTACATTGACGAGCCGTACTGCAGCGAGAGGTGCCGGCTTGACCTGAGAATCCGGGAAAACTGCCTGAAAGCCACCGAGGGGGTTGATAAGGTCTACAACCTCGCCGCCAACATGGGTGGCATCGGCTTTATCACCTCGGTCTCTGCCGAGGTGATGCACGATAACGTGCTCATCAATACCTTTATGCTGGAGGCTTCGCTGCGGAACCGGGTAAAGCGGTTCCTCTTCAGCTCCAGTGCCTGCATCTACCCTGGCTATAAGCAGACTGCCGCCGAGGTCCCTGGCTTGAAGGAGGAGGATGCCTGTCCCGCCGACCCCAACGAAGCCTACGGCTGGGAGAAGCTGTTCACCGAGGAGATGATAAAGTCCTACCAGAGAGACTATTGCCTTGATGCCCGGATTGCCCGCTACCACAACATATACGGTCCGGAGGGGACCTACAAGGGGGGCAAGGAGAAGGCTCCCGCCGCCCTGTGCCGAAAGGTGGCGGAGGCGTCGGACCCGGGGAATATAGTGATATGGGGTGATGGCAAAGCCACCCGCTCCTTCTGCTATATTGACGACTGTGTCCGGGGGACGGTTGCCCTTATGGAGTCCGGCTATGACAAGCCGCTCAACATTGGCTCGGACAGACTGCTCTCGGTGGATGAGCTGGCGGATATAATAATCGGGGTTTCAGGCAAGGAGATAGCCCGCGAGTATGACCTCTCGGCGCCGGAGGGGGTCAGGGGACGGAACGCCGACCTGACACTGGCAAGGGAGGTGCTGGGCTGGGAGCCTCAAGTCAGCCTGGAGGAGGGCTTAGCCCGGACCTACCGGTGGATAAACAGGATGGTGGCAGGGGATGGGGTGGCACCAAAAGCGGGCAGGGAGGCTTGAGGGGGGCAGGGGAAGACGACAGTCCGGAAGGAGAGGTTAGCCTGATGGCAGAGCCGGTTGGGGAAACAAGTGATACCCATATAAAGAGGGAAAGCGGCGGCAGGACCAATATTATCCTCGTCACCAGGGTACATAAAGAAGCCACCGACGAAACAATGTACAAGCTGGTTGACGAGATAAGGTTCCTGGAGGCTATTCCCGGGGAGTGGCAGAGCCACTTCCCCGAGGTGGCGCTCTCCTCTATAAACAGGGATAAGGTCTACTACGAGATGCCCCATTACACCCTGCCCTCGATGCGGCGCCTGCTCTTCTCCGGCGTCCTGAAGTGCGATGATGCCCTCCGGTGGATAGAGCGGCTGGTTGATTTCTCTTTCCAGATGTACCGCCGGGAGGTAATACCGCTGCCGGAAGGCTACATGGAATATATGCATTTTGCCCGCCTGAGGCGGCGGCTGGACGAACTCTCCCGGAAAGCGGAGGTCTTCCGCTGGCTGCTCCCGCAGAAGACCCTTATCATCAACGGCACGGAATACAGGAATATCCCGGTAATAGTGGAACAACTGGAGAGACCGGCGGTGGTAAGCCAGCTTCTTCCCGAGTTTGTCGGCCGGTGGGGGCACTCCGACCTCCACTTCTCCAACGTGCTGATTGACCTTGAAGGCGACAACTTCATCCTTGTTGACCCGAGGGGCTACCCCTTCTGCGACTACTACTATGATTACGGAAAGCTGTGGCATTCCGTGAACGGCAAGTACGAGTTTGTCGCCGAGAACATCTTCAAGCTTGACGGCACCAGCTTTGAGCTGGAAAAGAACGATGTCTACCGGGAGTGCGAGCGGATAAAGGCAGGGCTGCCCGACATCCTGTGCCGGTACTCCTCCGAGCCGGGGGATGTGGTCATCATGAAGACGGAGTTCAACGAGGCAATGCACTTCTCGTCACTGGTTCCCTTCATACTGGACTTTGATGGCAAAGAGGAAAGAGCCCTGGTCGGCTACTATACCGGGGTAATCCTGCTCAACGACTTTATGAAAAAGTACTTCGGTGACCTATGAAGCATATCCGGTGGGATGAGCCCGATATAGGTGATGAGGAGATAGAGTCCGTTGTCGCCTCCCTGAAGTCCCGGTGGGTTGGCTCCAACGGGCCCATGGTCGGGCAGTTTGAGGCGGACTTCGCCGGCAGGGTGGGGGCAAGGTACGCCATCGCCGTAAATAACGGCACCTCAGCCCTGCTTGCCGCCCTCTATGCCCTCCGCACAAGGATGGGCAAAATCACGGTGGGGGTGCCCACCTTCACCTTCATCGCCTCGGCAAACACCGCCCTGGAGGTGGCGGGGGACATCCGGCTCATTGACTGCCGCAAAGAGACGTGGAACATAGAGAAAGACCTGGTGCCCCGGGACATAGACGCACTTATGGCGGTGGATGTGGGGGGGCTACCCTGCGACTACGACTCCCTGAAGGAACTGGGTGTCCCCGTAATTGCCGACTCTGCGGAGAGCGCCGGGGCACACTACCGGGGGAAACCGGTCGGAAGCCAGGCGGATGTGCATTGTTTCAGCTTCCACCGGGCTAAGATAATGACCACCGGCGAGGGGGGCATGATAACCACCGATGACGGGGAGCTCTACGAGCTGATGCGGGCCTGGGCAAACCACGGCTATGACCCCTCAAGGGAGAAGTGGCAGTACCGGCACACAATGATAGCCCTCAACTTCCGCATGACGGAGCTGGAGGCAGCCATCGGCGTTGCCCAGCTAAAGAAGCTGGACAGGTATGTCGCGGAGAGACGGAGGAAGGCGGCTGTCTACCGGGAGATAATCGGCGGGCGGGCGGACTACCAGGAGGAAGCAGAGGGGTGCTGGCATCCCTACTTCTTCTTCGGGGCGCTCATCAGGAAAGACCCCGACTGGTTCTGCCGGGAGATGCAAAAAATGGGGATAGAGGTCAAGACGTGGAGCCCTGTGCACAGACAGAAACCATATATCCATCTGGGAAGCAACCTGGGTAATGCCGATTGGGTGTCCGCCAGGGTGGTTCTGCTCCCCATCCACAACAGGCTTACGGAAGAAGACGTGGCGTATGTTGCCGAGGCAGCCAGGGGGTTGCTCCAGTGATAAGGTATATCTGGAAGAAACCGATATTTAACGTGCTTGACCGTTTCACCCTCAGGGAGAACCGGTTCTACCGCTTCTTCATGGAGACCCAGAACTGGACGGTGGAGCAGCTAGAGGAATACCAGCTGGGGAAGCTCCGCGAAATCAGCCGGGTCTGGAACCTGGGCATTGAGACCTGGGACGACTTCCACCGGCTGCCCCTCACCACCAAGGAGGACATATGGGACTTCAAGCCGCCGGAAGGCGCCCGCTACCACACCCACGAGACCTCCGGCTCCACCGGGGAGCCGAGGGTGGTCTATGTCCCCCGGGAGACGTGGTACCGCAAGGACGCCGTCTTCCACCGGAGCTGGAGGTGGCTGGGGAGGAAGAACCAGCCGGTACTGCGGCTTATCGCCGGTGAGCCGCACTATGGCTGGTACGACTGGTGGCGCAACGAAAAGCCGGTAAACTACCACAACATCGGCAATTCCGGCACGGCGGCTGCTGTTGACTACCTGGTCCGGAGCAAGCCCTTCCTGATACACGGGCCGGGCGGGGCAATAAGGATACTCTGCGAGGAGGTCATCCGGCAGGGCAGGGAGGATATCCTGAAGGACATCCGGGTTGAGTGGTGCAGCCAGAGCTCCGAGGGGCACAGGGAGAGACTTAGCCAGTTTGTCCGGGGTTTCCATGAGGGCTACGGGCTAGCCGAGCTACCCACCGTGGGCAGCCCCTGCCCCTATAACACCCACGTGGTCATGGAAACCGGGGTGGTGGAGATAATTGACGGGGAGATTGTGGTCACCGATTTCAACAACCATGTCATGCCCGTAATCCGCTACCGGACGGGGGACTCCGGGCGGATAAGGGAGAGCGACTGCCCCTGTGGCCGCCACCACCCCGTACTCTACGACATGAAGGGAAGGCGGACGGACTACTACTTTGGCCCGGAGGTGAAGAGGGCGATAGGGTGGTGGGTGGTCAGCCCCATATCCCACCGGTTCGGCGCCATAATATCCACCTGGCGGGCAGAGGTGCTGCCCGGGCAGGGCAAGCTGCAACTGCACGTCGTCTTCCGCAACGGCGAGGACTACGAGGGGCTGGAGCCCTACCGGGAGTGGATAAAGGAGGAGACCGGGCTTGACTGCGAGATAGTCAGGCACCCCAGCGCCGCTAACTGGAAGAGAAATCTGGTGAGGGTGAACGCTGATGAAGGATGACATGTCGTCGGTGGATGTGCTGGTTGTTGACCTTGATGGCACACTGTTTGTCCATTCATTCTGGACGCGCCTTTTCTTCCGGATCTCCCGGTTCTGGCACAGAATGGCACTCCGGTGCGAGACGCTCAACCGGGGGCTGGCAAGGGATATCAGCTCCAGGAAGGTTGTCATTCTGACGGGCAGGAACCTGGATGGGGATAAAGAGGTGCTGGAGGCAAAGCTAAGGAAATACGGGATAAAGTACGAGGAGATAATCCTCTGCCCCCGTAACAGGATAACCATGGGCTGGAAGAGGGGCGAGCTGGAAAACATCAGAAAGAAGTACGGCACCTACCGGTGGCTGGACGATATGAAATGAGCCCTGTTGTGCCGCTGGAACATCAGAGTGGGCAGGCTTCAGAAACTATCAAGGAGTCGGGATAATGGAAAGGTTATCATTCGTCGGGCTGGGCAAGCTGGGCCTGTGCATGGCGGCATGCTTCGCCGTCAAGGGCTATGAAGTAATCGGCATTGATATTGACGAGAATGTCGTTGGCTCCATTAATAACGGGCAATCGCCGGTGGTTGAGCCGGGACTGCCGGAATTAATAATGCGGGCGGGAAAGAATCTCCGAGCCACTAAAGACCATGAAGAAGCCATCGGCAAGACGGACATCACCTTCATTATGGTCTCAACGCCGAGCAACCCCGACGGCACCTTCTCCAACCGGTATGTTGAGGCGGCACTGAAGTCGCTGGCGGAAGCCCTGGGGAGAAGCAGCAAGGAGTATCACCTCTTTGTCATAAACTGCACCGTAATGCCTACCTCAACAGAAGAAGGCTTTATCCCTTTAATAGAGCGGTATTCGGGGAGGAAGCTTGGCACCGGTTTCGGGGTATGCTATGACCCGGACTTTGCCGCCCTCGGCAATGTCATAAACGGCTTCCTCAAGCCGGACTTCGTCATAGTCGGGGAGAGCAGCCCGTCTGCCGGAGACCGGGTAGCCGCCATCCACCGTAAAATCTGCCCGAACCGCCCTCCCATCTTCCAGATGTCCCTTATTGACGCCGAGATTGCCAAGGTTGCCCTTAACTGCTATATCACCACCAAGATAAGCTTTGCCAACGCCCTGGCAAACCTGTGCCAGCGGATACCGGGCACCAATGTGGACGCCATCACGCAGGCAATCGGAACGGACCGGAGGATCTCGCCCCACTGCCTGCGCGGGGGCTTGAGCTACGGGGGGACCTGCTTTCCCAGGGATACCGCCGCCTATAAAGCCCTGGCTAGAAAATATGGCTATCAGGACGAATTGATGCCGGCGGTGGAGAGGGTGAACGACTTCCAGGACCGGCGCCTGCTTGAGGTGACCCTGGATAGCATCCCGGCGGCGGGTAACAGGAGGGTATCCATCCTGGGGCTTGCCTTCAAGCCGGATACCCCGGTCATTGAGGCATCGCCGGCAATAAGGCTGATTGATGGGCTTCTGGAGCGGGGCGTGGCGGTTACCGCCTATGACCCGCTGGCTATGGAGAACACGAGAGCCGTCTTCGGCGATAGAATCAGCTACGCCAGCTCGGTAAAAGACTGCCTCTCACAATCAAACGTCTGCGTTGTCACCACCATGTCGGATGAGTTCCAGCAGATAGATGATAGCTATATCGCTAACAACCCGACGACGATTATTGACTGCTGGCGGATGCTGGAGCCGTTGCGGTTTGCCAGGGGCGTGAAATATGTTCCCTGGGGGCGGGCGGATTCAGCGGCGCCTGGCCCAGCCCGAATTGGAGAGGCAACATAGGGGAAGCCCAACAGCGGCAAGGGGCTTTGAACTAAGATGAAGAGGATATACGTTGAGCCCGCCTGGAAGATGCCTTCTATATTCCGGCAGCTGGTCTTGCACCCGCCTCAGGGATACCGCTACGTCAACCGGGAGCTCTCACGGGAGAGGGTGCTGGCGCTCCTGGCAAGGACGGATTTCGCCTACACCTGCCTGGACTGGGCGAGGGGGCTGATGCCCCTTGATCTCGTCAAGTCCTACTTCAGCCGGCGGACTCCGGCAGGGACCGACCTGACCTATGCCCTGACCCATGTCGTCCTGCGCCCGGAGCCCTGGGTGCTTGAGATGGGCGGCGATTATCCGGAGATACTCGTCGGGAGCCGCTGGTGGGTCGATAGGTGTAAGAAGGCGCTCAACCGGCTCCTGCTCTCGGACTACTGCCGGAAAATAATCTTCCAGTTTGAGGCTAACCGGAGGGCGTTTCTCGCCAGAATGGACTGCCCGCAGCTTGAGTCCAAGATGGAGGTAGTCTATCTGTCGGTGCCGGGGAGGGACTTCACCAAGGGCTATCAGAGCGACAGGATAAAGCTGCTCTTTGTGAACTCCGCCAACCTTAACCATTCCCGGCACTTTCACAGCAAGGGCGGCAAGGAGGTGGTGGCGGCTTTCCTCCAGCTCAGCCGCCGCTATCCCAACCTGGAGCTGGTTATTCGGTCGGGGATGGCGCCGGAGGATAGGAATAAGTACCGCCGGCTTGATAACGTAAGGATAATGGACAAGCCGGTTCCCTGGGCTGAGCTGGAGCGGGAGTGGCAATCAGCCGATATCTTTGTCATGCCCACCCACATCACCCCGGCGGTGGTATTCCTGGATGCCATGAGCTATGAGCTGCCCGTGGTCACCACCGATGTCTGGGGCAATCCCGAGATTGTGTCTGACGGCAAGACCGGGTTTCTGGTGCCAAAGTCTGGCATCGCCGGCTACATCAAAGACGGCTGCATTGACTTCGGCTCTCCGGAGTATAAGAAGGTGGTTGAAACCGTTGACCCCCGGATGGTGGCTGCCCTGGTGGAGAAGACAGGCACCCTCATTGAGAACGAAAGCCTGCGTCGGCGGATGGGCAGGGCGGGCCGCCGGGAGATTGAGCACGGCAAGTTCTCCATAGAGACCAGAAACGAAAGGCTTAAAGGGGTATTTGATGCCGCAATTGCCTAGGGTAAGGTTGAGTTCCAGACTGGCTAGAATGGCATACACGAGGCTCTCAAAGCTGGCGTACCGCTTCGTGGACCTGGATGTTGAGAGCCCTTCCCTGGATAGCCGTGTTATTGAGTATTCCTTTGTAATCTCAAAGCTGGCGAGGAGGCAGAAGGGGAGGGTACTGGACGTTGGTTGCACCGATAGCGGCAACATGGTTCCCCTGGTACTGGCTTTGCTTGGCTGGGAGGTGTACGGGATAGATACCCGGCAGTTCAGCCTTGACCATCCCAATTTCCACTTCATCCCGGGGGACATAAGGAGTACGAGTTTCGCCGATGGCTTCTTTGATTGTATATGCGCCGTCTCCACGATTGAGCATATTGGATTGAAAGGAAGGTATACCACCGCCCAGGAGGAGCTTGAAGGTGACATAAAGGCGGTGAAGGAAATAGACAGGATTCTTCGCGCTGGTGGTGCCCTGCTGGTCACGGTTCCTTACGGAAGGTGGCAACTGGTCAAGCCGCTGCAAAGGGTATATGACAAGCCCGGGCTGCAGAACCTGTTTTCCGGGTGGAGAGTCAAGGGCGAAGCCTATTACGTATTCCAGGATGGACATTGGGAGGCTGTCGCTGAAGAGATAGCGGGAGAGAAAGATTATCTAAAAGGCGAGCGGGCTCTGGCTCTTCTGGAGCTGTCGCCCTTAAAGTAAGGAAGAAGGCATGGCACAGAAAATATCAAGAGAAGAACTGCAAAGAGCCTATGATGAACTTCACGCCCGGTCAGGCATTCCTAGCCTTGATACGGAGAGAAGATTCTACTCATTCCCTAAACCTGAGCCAGTTCGTGTTTATTTGCCAGAAGCATAAGATTAACAGGGCTCGCTCTCCGTCTTGAGACTGTATTGATTCGTTCGCTAGGTGGGCACATTATGCGGCAGCAGCGAGGGTCGCTTTCGCTAGCACTCACTACCGTGGCTCTAGCCCTGTGGGCGTCCAGTATTCTGGGAGCCAGGGTGGAGGCTATCAACGACCTTGGGCTAATCGCCGCCATGCCGGTGCAGTTCTTCCTCGCCCTGGGCCTGCTTACCGCCGCCTCGGCTATCCTCTGGTTTTCGCCGCAGCAGCACGGGAGGCTGCTCTGTTTTCAGCTCTGCCTGTTCATTACCTTCCTCTGGGCAACCCCGCTGGTAATCGGCAGCACGCTGGTGGGCACACGCTACATATATGCTTTGCATACCCTTACCGAGTATATACTGCGATACGGTCATCTTGACCCGATTTCGCAATGGTACCATAACTGGCCCGGCACCAATATCCTTGAATCGGTGCTGCTTCTGGTTTCCGGGATACGGAACGCGGATTTTCTGCTCACCATATCCTCCCTGTTGATGCAGTTCCTGCTCCTGGCGCCACTCTACCTTCTGTTCCGGAGAACGACTAAAGGCAACCACGCCTGGGCGGCAGCCTGGCTTTTCTACCTGGGCAACTGGACGGGACAGACCTATTTCAGTCCCCAGGGTATGGGGTTCTTTCTCTTTTTGCTCCTTCTGGCGCTCGTATTCAAGCCTGTAGCCGGGGCGGTTGCCAGCCGCTTCCAGCAGATTCTCATCTTTGCTTCCCTGACCATGACCCACCTGCTGACGGCAATTGCCGGCGTGTTCGTGGCGGCTGCCAATAGCGTGCGGCAGAGACACTTCGCCGCCGGCTCCCTGCCAGTTTTGTTTGGCGTCATTGTGGCGATTTGGACGATATACCAGACCACTGCCTATTTTGAGGGCAACGTACCCGTCATTGCCGAGCATGCCTTCCGATTTGATCTCATATGGGGGCAGAATGTGTCCGTCGCGGTTAGGGGCAGTGACGGGCACGAGGCGGTTGTGCTCATAAGAATACTGCTCACTGCCCTGTTTGCTGTTATCGGGCTTGCCGGTCTCGCCCTATCGTGGAAATGGAAAAGCACCAGCGACGGCACCTTCCTGGCTATCGGGGCGGGTATTCTCCTCATGGTGCCCTTCTCTCTCTATCAGTCCGAGTTCTTTATGCGGGTATACCTGTTTGGTCTGCCGGTGCTCGCCTATTTCGGCGTCAGGCTGCTTAGAAACCGGGCTTCTGCCATCCTGCTCATTCTCGCCGTGTTGATTGCCATCCCGTTGAGCATCATCTCACTGCACGGCAATCAGGCCATGGACCGGATTTCGCCCGGCCAGCGGGCTTACTGGCATTTTCTGGAGGATAAGACGCAGAGCGGGCATCTGGCTGGCGGTGGCATCGTTATGGAGTGGACGTTTGGCTATGCAGGGCGGTACACCAAGGATTGGACACTGCTTGATGAAGCTGACTGGCATCAGTACCTGCCCACCGGGGAGTGGCTGCGCCATGATAAGCCCAACTATGTTGCCCCCACCGACTATGAGCAGTTGGTCTACGAGCTTGTGCGGGGTGACCCTTCCTATGTCCGTGAAATGCGGGAGTGGCTGGCGCGGTCTCCCGACTACCACCTCATCTATCAAGACCCGGAGACGAGGGCTTATATATTTGCCGGAGAGTAGCGGGGGTGGTGGCTCCCGCCCCCATCCGTCTTAGCCGGCTCTTCCCCTCACGGCAAGCCGCCGGGCGAGGAAGCCGGAGGCAATCACCAGGGATACTATCCCCTGGGCAGAGAGCCAGGCAATGCCCACGCCGATAATACCGGTAAGGGGAAGCAGGACATAGCTTGCCCCCAGGGTGGCAGCGGCGCTGAAGGCATTCAAGCCCACCACGCTTTTCATCTCCCCCTGCGCCCTCTTTATGCCGAAGTAGACACAGTTGATGCTGAAGGGGAGGGCGGAGGCGGCTAGAACCCGGAGCAGCCCGGTGGCGCCTTCGGAGTAAGCCCTGCCGAAGAGGAGAAGGATTTTGTCCCCCAAGGTGAAGAGCACTATTATTGCCGGAACGATGATAAGCAGTATGAG
>CAZFCV010000024.1:0-12671 GCA_964517985.1 uncultured Dehalococcoidales bacterium
GGGGTGAGGTGGGGCGGGTGGGGGCGGGCCGCGCGCCGGTGCCGGGGGGGACGGACGGGGGGGGGCGGGGGCGGGGGTGGGGTGGGGTGAGAAGGATAATAGAGCGGGCGGCGGTAGCCCGGTGCTGCCAGATGGTGGGCTATATTCAGCAGGCGCTGGACATGACCGTTGACTATGCCAGGGAGAGAAAGCAGTTTGACCGCCCCATTGGCAGCTTTCAGGTGATCCAGCACTACTGCGCCGATATGGCGACCGATGTTGATGGCACCCGCCTCGCCACCTATCAGGCAGCCTGGCTGCTGAGCGAGGGGCTCCCCGCTACTCTGGAGGTAGCTGTTGCCAAGGCGTGGGCGGGGCAGGCTTGCCAGCGGGTTATGGCGCTGGCGCACCAGATACACGGCGCCATCGGCGTTACCATAGACCACGATTTGCAGTACTACACGCGGCGGGCTAAGGCGGCTGAGGCTAGCTTTGGCGATGCCGACTTCTACCGGGAGCTCGTCGCCGGCGAGATGGGGCTATAAGGGTTCTTTAGCCGGCTTTTCCCGCCACGGCTTCCAGCTTGGCTATCACTTCCTCTATGGTGTGCTCGCTGGTGGAAGCCCCGGCGGTTATCCCGATGTAGGTCTTCCCCTCCAGCCATGATGGCTTTATATCGGCGGCTGTCTCCACCAGATGTGTCCCGGTGGCGGTGGCGCACAGCTCGGCAAGGCGGTTGGTGTTGGCACTGTTGCGGTCGCCGATGACCAGCATCAGGTCAACCCGGCTTGCCAGCTGGAGGGCGGCTGCCTGGCGCTCCCGGATATCGTGGCATATGGTGTCAATAACGCGCAGCTCGGAGTCCCGGGTAAAGGCGGCATCAAAAATGCTCTTGACGAACTGGTTGAAGTGGGCGGGCACCCGGGTCGTCTGGGATAGAATGCCGATGCGGCGCGGTAGCTCCTCAAGCCTGGTGATAAAGCCGTCGTCCAGGGCGGCTATCCCCTGGTTGTTCGCCCAGCCGAGGGTCGCCTTGACCTCGGGGTGGTGGCTATCGCCGTAGATGACAACAAAAAACCCCGCCCCAGCCAGTCTCCGGGCGGCAAGCTGGAGGCGGCGCACAAAGGGGCACGTGGTGTCAATCATCTTGATGTGGCGAGCCAGAATCTCCGCCTCTGCTTCCGGGCTTATGCCGTGGGCGCTGACCACCACGGTACTGCCCTGTATGTCATTCACCCCTCTGGCTACCCTGATGCCGATACCGGACAGCTCCTGTAGCACCTGCTGGTTGTGCACCAGTGCCCCCAGCGTCTCCACCCCGCCCTGCTTGCCGGCGACCTCTTCCACGATGTCAATCGCCTGCCGGACGCCAAAGCAAAACCCCAGTGTGCCCGCTTTCTCAATTTTCATTCCCGTAGTCTCCTCGTTGGCTCTCGGGGAGGAGTTCCGCGATGTGGCTCATTATCACGTCGGTATGCCCGGTAAGCTCTGCCTTGGTCAGCCGGCTGTTGATTACCGGCAGGGAAAAGGGGTGCCCGACGTTGACGGTTACCCGGGGGCGGCGCAGCAGCCAGGCTATGCCCCGCATCTTTTCGGTGCCGGTAATGCCTACCGGAAGAATAGGGGTGGCGCTGCGTGCCACTACCAGCGCCGAGCCGGGCAGGGCGCGGCGGAGCCGGCCGCTGTGGCTCCTCGTCCCCTCCGGGAACATGACTATGGCAAGCCCCTGTGCCAGCAGCTGGCTGGCGAGGCGCAGTGCCCTGGTGTCCAGCCCCCGGCGGTGTACCGGAAAGGCACCAAGGCTGCGGACAAAGTAGCCGATGATTCTGGGGTGAAAAAGCTCAGCCTTAGCCATAAATATTACCCTGCGGCTGAGGCTGACACTGAGCAGGGGGGGGTCAACGGCGCTGATATGATTGGCGACCACCAGCAGTGGCCCCTGGTGCGGAACGTTCTCCTTACCGTTGACCTGCCAGCGGGTGGTGAGTCTGAGCAGTATCCTGAGCAGAAATATTATCAGGTAGTAAAAACAAAGTGCCACCGGAGCTCCAGCCAAGAACATTTAATAGTAGATTATTGTAAGATTATACCCCACGCCGGGGATAACGACAACCGGGTGGCGCCGGTCTAGAGGAGCAGGTTTAACAGCCCGCCGGCTATCAGGGCGGCGGCAATCATAATGCCGACTGCTTTGAGCAGGTTTATTACCCCCAGCTCCTTGAAGAGGATGACAAAGGTGGCAATACAGGGGAAGAACATGGCGAGAACGACGCTGCCGACCACCAGCTGCCCGGCGGTCAGGTTCAGTGCTGCCAGCATACCCAGAGCCACATCCTTGCGCAGGAAGCCAACGACCAGCGCTGTTACCGCCTCCTCGGGTAGCCCCAGGAGACCGGTTACCACCGGCGCCGTAAAACTGGCGATAGCCTCAAAGACCCCCAGTAAGTAGAGGATATTGATTACCAGAACGGCACCCAGAATGATGGGGATAGCCTCAACCAGAAAGCCGTTTATCCGCATCCATAGCTTCCGGAGCACGGTTCGCCATGGTGGCAGGCGGTAGGGTGGTATCTCAATCAGCAGCTCCGGGCTGAATCCCCTCACCGTGTGGTTGAGTATGATTCCCAGGATAATCCAGGCGATGAACAGTGTCCCGTAGACGGTGACCACATACTGTATCCCGTGCTGCCCCACCAGACCGAAAATCATTGCCTGCAGGGCGGCGCAGGGTACGGCGATGGATATCAGCGTGGCGGCAATAAACCGCTCCCTCTTGCTTTCCAGGATACGGGTTGCCAGGATAGCCGGGACATTGCAGCCGAGCCCGAGGAGGTTGGGGATAATGGCATAGCCGTGCAAGCCAAGGCGGTGCATTATGGTATCCATCAGGACACCCAGCCGGGGCAGGTAGCCGATGTCCTCAAGCAGCCCTAGCACCAGGTAGAAGGCGGTGATGTAGGGCAGAACCATGGCGAAGGGGACGTAGAGCCCGCTGGAGAGCAGCCCGAAGGACTGCAAAAAGTCCACCTCCCCCCCGATGAGCCGGCCAATAATGATGTCATGGGCAAAGCCAGCCCCTCCCATGAGGCTGCTGAGCCAGAGCAGCACCGGTGACCACAGGGTGTTGAACAGGGGGTCAAGCACATAGCCAATCAGGCTCTCCCCGATGAAGCGGATGAAAAAGAAAGAGATAGCCAGGACAGCCAGGGCAATTATGCCCCCGGTTAATGGCTTGACGCTGGCGTCCGCCAGCCGCTCGCGCCAGGTGTGGTGGCGGTGGGTGATTTGCTGGACCTGTTCTATGATGCTGCCAATAGCTGCCCAGCGCTCCTCGCGGCGGCGCGCCGGATTGTGGGGTGACGATGCCCGGGGGATGCTCTCCACCAGCTCCTTTATCCCCTGAGCGGTTATAGCTACGGTGGGAATCACCGGCACGCCCAGGAGCTCGCCGAGCTTTTCCCGGTCAATGTGTATGCCGCGGTGTGCGGTGTCATCCCACATGTTCAGGGCGACGACTACCGGGATGGGGGGAGCCCTCTCCAGTAGCTGGAGGGTCAGATAGAGGTTCCTCTCCAGATTGGTGGCATCAACAACGTTTATCACCAGGTCGCCGCCCTCAAGCATCTGCAGGGCGGTTTCCTCGGCTTGACTGGTTGGTTCCAGGGAGTAGGTGCCGGGGGCGTCAGTAACCTCAGCTGTCTCCTCGCCAAGCGACATAAGCCCGTGGGTGTAGCTTACTGTCGTACCGGGGTAGTTGGAGGAGATGACGTGGACTCCGGTCAGGCGGGAGAAGATGACGCTCTTGCCCACGTTGGGGTTACCCATCAGCAATATCTTCATTTGTGCCGTCTAATCTGGTTCCACGATTATCCGCTTCGCCATGCCGTGACCAATTGCCACCTGAGCTCCATCAATCTGAATGGTTACCGGCCCGCACATAAACATGGCGCTGACCTTGGCAATCCTCTTTCCTAGCCTGATGCCCAGGGCATCAAGGCGGTTAGCCGTCCCGTGGTGCCCGTGGTGACCGTGGTGGCCATGGTGCCCGTGCCCGCTTTGAATTTCAATCACGGTACCACTCTTCCCGGACTCAAGCCGGGCGAGGGATATCTGTCTTTTCTCCGGCATAAATCATGCCCCTTTCTCCTGGCACTCCGGACAGTAGCCGGTTATATGAATCTCGGTACCGGCAATCTTGAAGTCTCTGGCTTCGGCAACGCTCCTCTTTACGTTCCGGGACAGCGGGTAGTGAAACTCAATCACCCGGCCACAGCCAAGGCAGACCAGGTGGTGGTGCTCGGTGGTGGGCTTCACCTCATAGTGGTGGTGGCTCTCATCAAAGTGAAGCTCCTCTATCAAGCCCAGCTTCTTGAGCGCCTGCAGGGTGCGGTAGACCGTGGACAGACTGAGGCGGGGCTGCTTCTGGCGAGCCTGCCGGTGGATTTCATCGGCATCCAGGTGTCCCTTGCCCTGATGGATAATCTCCAGGATTAGCGCCCGCTGGCTGGTGACCCGTGTTCCCGCCATGCCCAGAGCCTCCCGGCTGTTCTCCACCACCTTACCCCCCGGTTTATTGTTGCTAATGCTTTTCATTTGCAACTTCATTATAAAGCAAAGGTTAGCCGCTGTCAAGCTCGGAGCCGGGTGTTCGCGGGGTAGGTTGGCGGGTCAGGCTGGTAGCCTTCTCTTTATCTCCGGGATGAGGTCCTGGGCAGCCAGCGCTCCCTGGGTAATGCACTCTTCCGCCCGCAGGAAGTCGCCGAAGCCGATGCCTGCCATCGGGGGCTCAATGACAATATCGGCGCCCGCCAGGCTGGACTTTACTGAGGAGAAGGTGGTGATGTAGAGAGACTGCGTTATCATGGTGAAGATATTGGGTTCTCTTGTCTCCCCGCCGGTGGTTCTTGTCCTGACGTCCGGGATTACGTTTACGGCGATGGTAAAATCAGCCCCCATCCTTTTCAGGACGCTCACCGGCACCGGGTTGACCAAGCCGCCGTCAACCAGATACCTGCCCTTGCGCCGGGCGGCGGTGAGGATTACCGGCACGGATATGCTTGCCCTTACCCCTTCCAGCACCGAGCCCCGGTTGATGACCACCTCTTCGCCGGTCATGATGTCGGTAGCCACGCAGGCGAAGGGTATTTTTAAAGCGGCGAATTCCAGGTCGCCGCCAATTATCACCTCCAGCCGCTCCTTAATCCTGTTTCCGGCGATGAATCCGGTCCTGGGCAGGGCAAGGTCGGTCAGGGAGGCTAGCTGCCTCCAGTTCAGCTCCAGTGCCAGGCTTTTAATCGTGCCGGCGTCCTTCCCCTGGGCATAGAGGGCACCAATGGCTGCCCCGGCGCTGGTGCCGGCAATCATATCAACGGGGATGCCTTCCCTGTCCAGGACTTCCAGTACCCCGATGTGAGCCAGTCCGCGGGCAGCGCCACTGCCAAGAGCCAGGCCAACTTTACCCTTTCCCAACTCGGTTGCCTCCGTTATTCCGAGGGCGGCTGTTTCCGGAACCAGGGGCGGGGGTTGAGGAATTTACCCGGATAGTAGAGCAGGATAATCAGGCTTAAGAGGAGCATCCCGATATCCAGGTATAGTGACATTTCCGAAGATGCTAAAATCTGCATCTCCTTCTCCACAATACCCAGGCACCCGCAGCTGTCTATTTCAAAGCCGTATTTGATTATCCAGACGTTGTGGAAGATAAAGCCGAGGGTAAGCAGCAGGGAAGCGCTTGCCATAAGCCGGGCGGCGATTCCCAGGAGCAGGCATAGACCGAGCACGAGCTCCAGCCAGGGAAGACACCGGGCGATAAGGCTAATCATATCCTCGCCGAGGACCGATGTTTCCACCAGGACGGCGACCAGTCCGCTCTGGTCAGCCAGCTTGCTGGCACCGGCGGTGAGAAAGACCAGCCCCAGGAGAATGCTTGCCCCTATCACCAGGTATCTATGGCGCATGGCTCGCTGCAAAATAACCCCCTCCAGATGTTATCAGTCCCACAGCTCCTCGATATCCTTTTTCACCTCCGCCTTTTCCGTGGCGGTAAGGCTCTTATAGGACTCGGCGGAGCCGTACTCCCGGGCTCTGATTACTATCGGCAGGGGCACGGCGTGGCCAAAGATGAGGGCTTGCTGCCGTGATTCCAGCCGGGAGAGCACCGCTCTAAGCTCATTCCTGCCCGACACGCCGGAGAGCACGCTGTCAATATCGCGGTCGTTGTCCAGGAGGCAGGTTATCTTGGTGCCCATCTGGGACATGACCTCCTCGTCGATGCCGCTGGGACGCTGGTCAATGACGAGCAGGGTGACGTTGTACTTGCGCATCTCGCGGGCAATGGTGCCGAAGATGGTCTGGCTGGCTACCTCCGGGTTGAGAAACCGGTGTGCCTCCTCAATGGTTATCACCAGCGGGTGGGGCTTGGTATTATCCTCGCCCATTGCCCTCTCCATCCTTTCCCGGTACCGGGCGTGGATGCGCCGCGTGAGCAGGTTAGCCACCAGGATATAGGCGGTAATATCGGTGTACCTGCCGAACTCCAGGACGACATTTATCCCCCGGTTGAGGTAGTCCAGGACGCGCTCTACCGGGTTGTCCGGGGCGTGGGGCACCAGGAAGGGGAGGCGCCGGAGGGTATCCAGACCGCGGCGCAGGTTCTGAAAGGTACTCTCATGGATATCCGTGCCCTTCAGGAGTTCCGCAGGGTCAGCTATATCCAGCGTGTTCTGTATCCACCCCCTGCCAAATTCCCGGTGGAGCCGGTAGGTGGCTTCTTTGGCTTGCTCGGTCAGGTTCAGCGTCTGGCGCAGCAGGTTGATGTCCTCCGGCTCAATCTCATCATAGCCGATGCGGACGACAGCATCGGTGCTCACCCGCCTTCGCCGTGAGCTTTCCTCGTCAAGGGTAAAGACAGCCACCCTGGATGGGAAGAGCTGCTTTAGCGCCTTCACCTTCCGCCCCGTCTCGCTGTGCCCCTCCCAGCCGTACTCGCTGTGCATATCAAAGACCAGGTTGGTGGCAGTCCCCTTTTGCAGTATGCCGATGAGGAGCAGGCGGGTGAGGAAGGTCTTCCCCGTGCCGCTCTTGCCGAAGATGCCGTTGGAGCGCTTGACCAGCTCCTCCAGGTTGAGGCAGACCTTGGTCTCCATGTCCAGCGGGGTGCCGATGTGGAACCGCTTCTCGTCCTCGGTGCCGAAGACCAGCTCCACGTCCTGCTGTGATGCCAGGTTTACCGGAGAGAAGTGGCTAGGGACGGTCTTCACCGGCTGCGGTCCTTCAAGCAGGCTGGTAATTTCGCCGATATTAAGATATGGGGCAACATGAATTGTGCCGTAGGTGCTGGTTCCGGCGAGCACCTCGGCGATAAAGGGGTCGCCGGCATCGGGCGGGGCGGTGGTGAGTCTCTGGTCGGTCACCCCCAGGCTGACATCGGTTATCATGCCGAAGAAGCGTCCCCTCCCCCCCTCAATGGTGACATAGCGCCCCACCGCCATATCCTCCACCGAGACGGAGCTATCCAGCTTTACCTCCACCCCCTTGTTCAGGGAGCCGGAGACAACGGCACCCAGCCTCTGCTTCTCTTCATTACCATTCATACTCTAATCCTCTCCAGGATGGCTTTGAGCTGGCTGAACTGCCCGCCGAGGAGTGTTGCCAGCTCCTTACCGGCGGCGACCAGAAAGGCATGCCGGTCTTCATGTGCCTGGCTCATCTGGCGCAGGCAGGCGCTAACAAGCTCATCGGTGGGGACGGGCAGGCTGGTGTTAACCAGCATATTGAGGAAGGCGAAGGACTGGCTGAACTGCCCCACCTCGCTAGCCGGGCACAGGTAGACAAAGCTGTGCACCCGGGCGGGCTGGGGGGGGAGGTAGTGGTAGAATTTATCGTCCTGCCGGTGCCCCACCACCAGGGCGCTGAACTCGCTGCGCAATAGCTGGGCAAGCTGGGGGCTTTGCTGGTAGATTTCCTCCTCGCTATTGGCGTCTTTGCCGCGGGCGATGGGGCGGCGCCCCGGGTCAACGCTGCTGGTGGCGGCGCTATAGACCACCCCGTAAAGCTCCACGGGCTGGTCTATGGTCTTCACCAGGCTGCCCAGCGGCGGCAGCCCGTACAGCTCGTAGCACTGGGCGGTAAACCCCGCCGTGCTCGCCTCAATAACCTCACCGACTCTTTCCATAATTATATCCACCTTGTCTTTTTGCTGCGGCTTTTGGCGGAGGTGGGGGTGGGGAGGTGCTCCCCGACCAGAGAGGTTTCCACCAGCTGCCAGAACTGCTCCCGGTCACCGGCGGTGACTACCGCCTTCTCGTGGGCTTCGCTCAGGGCTACCGGGTAGCCGTGCCCGCGCCGGCACTGGTCGAGCACCAGGGCGTGGGCTAAATCAAGCAGAGCCCGGTCGGTTGCTACCCACTGCGGTATCTCTATCCGGGCTATCTCATCATCTACCCGGAGGTAGAAGAAGTAGACCCAGTGCTGGCCATAGTGATTTTTCACCACCGAGGACTGGCTGAAGAATACGGCTGACCTTTCCCCCGGCTCCAGTATGCGGGCAAAGAGCTCACGGTCCGGGATGATGGAGATGGCATCACAGCCCCGCTCTTTGGGGCAGAGGTGCTCGCAGTCGGCGACCTCGTGGGGGCAGATAGCCAGGCGCAGCACATTGACGACATCGGTGCTGCGGGGGAAGCTGATATAGCTGGCGAGGGCAAGCGGCTTGTCATTGTTCAGTTCCCTCAGGGCGTCAAGGCGCTTGAGGAAACCCTCCTTGAGAAGCGCCTCAGTGACAAATTCGGGGTAGGTTTGCCCCGCCAAGCCCCAGAGTATAAGCGAGCCGTCAAGCAGTGCCAGATTTGAGCCTCCCGGGGGAAGGTTGTTAGCCAGGCTGGTTAGCTGGCGGCACTCGTCAACGCTGCGCCTTATCCCCAGAAGCACGCCCTCAATCGGCTGCCCGTGTCCGGCAGCATCGGGCGGGGCGATAACCAGGTCTTCGTCCCCGAAGTAGAGGGCGGGGGAGTTGTCCAGGATGGCGCCGGGGTGTGCCCCGTAGCTCAGGATGACACTGCCGATGTTTATCAGGTAGCACCGTGTGGACTGGTGCCGGTCAACATCAATGTTGGAGCCGTCGGTGGCGAGGACGCTGAATTCCGGGGGGGAGGACGGCGGCGGGTGGTGCTCGCTGATGCCATCCACCAGACCGGCTAATAGCCAGCTCGTCTTGCTTAAGGCAATCTTCTTCCGCAGCCGGTCAAGGTCGGTAGCCTGGCGGGCGATATGCAGAGCCTGCTCCAGGCTTTCCTGCCTTTGCCTGATACCAGCCTTGAGGCTGGCGACCATCGTCTCAACCTGAGAGACAACCTTGACCAGATCCAGTGACACCGGCACCCCCTGTAGAGCCGGGAGGCTCTCCCTTATGGGGAAGTATAATCTATCGGGTTGCCGAACTCAAGCAGGGTGGGGTGGAGCAAAATGGGTGTGGAATATGCCGGGGGGTGGCGCTATAATGGCGGGGAGGGATAGCCCTCTGGAGGTAGCTCATGAGAAAGGCGACACAGAACTATATCCTGTTTATCCTCCTCTTTTTACTCGGTCTGTTTCAGGCAGTCTCCGGCTTTGTTATGTGGCTTGCCCTGCCCCGGGGTGGTGAGGGAGGAGGGCGTGGCGCTGGCGCTGATGGTGCCACCTTCTGGGCACTGTCACATGATACCTGGGAGGACCTTCATGACTGGGTAGCCGTGGCGCTGCTGGTCGTGGTTATCCTGCATATAATTCTGAACTGGAAGTGGATTTTCTATATGACAAAGTCCTATTTCCGGAGGGCTTCCTGAGGGCTTTGTTCCGGGGGGGAAGACGCCGGTGAAGACAGGTTTTGTCTATCATCCCATCTATCTTGAGCATGACACCGGGCAGCATGTGGAGAATGCCCGCCGCCTGCAAGCCATCATGTCTCACCTGGAGGAGACCGGGCTCAGGGAGAGGCTGGAGCCCATAGAGCCGCGGGCGGCTTCGGTTGCCGAGCTGGCGCTGGTGCATGACCGGCAGCACATCGAGCATGTCTCGGCGGTGGCGCAGGGGGGTGGTGGCTGGCTGGATGCCGATACGGTAGTGTCGGCGGGCTCCTATGAGGCGGCGCGCTACGCTGCCGGCGGTGCCATTGCCGCCACCGAGGCGGTTATCACGGGCAGGGTAGCCAGTGCCTTTGCCCTGGTCAGACCGCCGGGGCACCATGCTACCCCCCGGCAAGCCATGGGCTTTTGCCTGTTCAACAATATAGCCGTTGCCGCCCGGTACGCCCTGGGGCAGAATGTGGGGCGTATCGCCATCATTGACTTTGATGTCCATCACGGTAACGGTACTGCGGCGAGCTTCTACGGCAGCCCGCAGGTCCTCTACATATCAACTCACCAGTCCCCCCACTACCCGGGGACGGGGGCTGTTCTGGAGACGGGGAGCGGAGCCGCTGAGGGGACCACGGTCAATATACCCCTGCCGGCGGGCTGTGGCGATGACCAGTATCTGGCGGTGTTTGAGCGGATTATCGTTCCGGTGACCCGGCGCTTTGAGCCCCGGCTTATCCTGGTCTCCGCGGGCTATGACCCGCACTGGGCGGACGGGCTTGCCCTGATGCAGGTGACCGTAACCGGCTTTGCCCGGATGGTGGGGATTGTCCGGGAGCTGGCGGAGGAGTGCTGCCGGGGCCGTCTTGCTATCTGCCTTGAGGGGGGCTATCATCTCCCGGCGCTTGCCTGTTCCGTGCGGGCGACCCTTGACGTCCTTCTCGGCAATAGCCGCATTGAAGACCCCCTGGGGCAATCGCCATACCGGTTGCCGACACCGGACATCACCCCCCTCCTGGAGAGGATAAGGGGAATCCATGACCTCTAGCCGAGCTTGTCCCGGATAACGCAGGAGGCGGAGCACTGGTCACAGTCAATGTCGCCGGGCTCAATGTGGATGGTGACACTGGTGTGGGGCAGCCGCTTCTCTACATCCTGCTCCAGGCGGTCGCATATCTGGTGCGTGTTCTCCACGCTGGCATTGCGGGGCATTGTCAGGTGCAGCTCCACGTAGCGCTGCCGCCCGGCTCGGCGGGTGCGCAGGTCGTGGAAGCCGCCCACCTGGCAGCCGTGCGCTATGATGGCGGACCTTATCTCGTTCTCCTCTTCCCCGGGTAGCCGGACATCGACCAGCCCGCCAAATGACCTCCGCATTACATCGTAACCCGTCTTTACAATAAGGAGGGCAACTGCCAGGGCGATAATGGGGTCAAGGATGCTGATCCCGGTGAAGCGGATAACCGCCAGCCCGACCAGCACGCCGGCGGCGGAGTAGACATCGACGGCAATGTTGCGGGCATTTGCCTCTAAAGCTATTGAACCGGAAGCCCGCGCTACCCGGAGCAGGTGGCGGGAGAGCAGGATGCTGGCTATTATAGAGACGAGCATTACCCCCATCCCGGCTTCGGCCAGCTCTATGGTGGCTCCGGTGGCGAGCCGGCGGGCTGCGGAGTAGATTATCAAGCCGGCGGCGGTAAAGATTAGTACTGCCTGGATGACGGCGGCGATGTTCTCTACCTTGCCGTGCCCGAAGGGATGCTCCTCATCAGCCGGCTTGGCGGCAATGATGAGGGTAAAGAAGGTGATGAGCACGGCAAAGAGGTCAAGGAGGCTATCCGCTGCCTGGGCGGCAATGCTGATGCTCCCCGTTATGGCGGCAACGGCTATCTTGAGGGCAATCAGCCCGGCAACAGCGGCTAGAGAGAGCTTGGCAGCGCCACTTGGACTGGAAAACATAAAGCGCCTCTATCCTGAGCTTGCTCCGGGAGGGCACCGGTTGGGGTATCGCCACCGGTTCTAGGCTCCGACCGGCTGTCTCTCCCGGCTCCTCTTTTCCCAGACTACCAGCAGTAGCGGTGCGATGCATATGGAGCTGAAGGTTCCGGCAACAATGCCGATGAGCAGAACCACGGTGAAGTTCTGGATGGACACCCCGACAAAAAGAAGCAGGGCGAGTACCACAAGCAGGGTGGTCAGGCTGGTATTTATGGAGCGGCTCAGGGTCCCCACTAGGCTGCTGTTAGCCACGACCTCAAAATCGGGGCTTATCCCCTTTATCAGGTTCTCCCGGATGCGGTCAAAGACGACCACGGTGTTATTGACACTGTAGCCGATTACCGCCAGGACGCCGGTGATAAACATCAGGTTGATTTCCCAGTCCATTATGCCACCGAGGATAGAGAAGACGCCCAGCACCACCAGCAGGTCGTGGGCGAGGGCGATTATGGCGCAGGTTCCGTAGCGGAACGGGTTTGGCATGCGCCGGAACGCCCAGGTGACATAGAGAAGGATGCCAATGGCGGCAATGCCCACGGCGATGGCGGCGGTACTACCGGTCTGCCGGGCAATCACCGGGTCAACGGATTCAAAGCCCCTCTCCTCAAGGGGGCCAAATCTGGTAGTCAGGTCTTCTTTTAGCTGCACCTTTTCGGCGCTGGCTAGCTCCGCGGTGCGGATGATGAAGTCGCCTTCTCCCGTGGTCTGCACAATGGCATTGGCGTAGCCCAGGCTAGCCAGCTCCTGCTTTAGCTCGTTCTCACCAATCCCTGCCTGCTCAAAGCGCAGCGTCAGCATTGAGCCGCTGGAGAAATCAATGCCCGGTTTCAGCCCGAAGGTCAACAGGGAGATAATGCCAATCAGGAT
>CAZFCV010000025.1:0-7014 GCA_964517985.1 uncultured Dehalococcoidales bacterium
GATGCCGATCTCGCGGCGGGGTGCGGCAGCATGCTTCAAAGCGGGGTGGAAGACAGGGGCGAACATGAAGCCGATACCTATTGTCTCAAGGCACCTGGCTACCGCCTCAGCGCCAAGCTCAATTTTTATCCCTGAAGCCTCAAGGACATCGGCACTGCCGCACTGGCTGGTCATGGCGCGGTTGTTGTGCTTGGCTACCTTGAGCCCGGCACCGGCGGCAACGAAGGCGGCAGCCGTGGATATGTTGAAGCTGCCGGAGCTATCCCCCCCGGTGCCGACAATATCAATCACCGGCTCGCCTGCCCTCACCCGGACGGACTTTGCCCGCATGACGCTGGCTAGCCCGGCAATCTCGTCGGCCGTCTCCCCCTTCATCCTCAGGGCGGTGACGAAGGCGCCGAACTGGGCGGGCGTTACCTGCCCGCTGGTTATCTCCTCCATCACTTCGGCAGCCTGCTCCATGGTCAGGGACTGCCCGGAGACGAGCTGGCTGATGGCTTCTCTAATCATGGCTTGTCCTCCCCTTGGCGGATGAAATTCCGGAGTATATCCTTTCCGGCTGGAGTCATGAAGGACTCCGGGTGGAACTGCACCCCCTGCACCGGGTGATGGCGGTGCCCTACCCCCATGATGGTGCCGTCCTCCGTCCAGGCGGTTATCTCCAGGCAGTCGGGGAGCCTGTCGCGGAGCACCGCCAGGGAGTGGTAGCGTATAGCCGGGAAGGGGTTGGGCAGCCCGTGGAAGACACCGTTGTTATTGTGGTAGACCGGGGATGACTTGCCGTGCATTATCTCTCCCGCCGGGCCAAATTTCCCCCCATAGCTGTAGCCGATGCACTGGTGCCCTAGGCAGACACCGAGGATGGGCACCCGGGCGCCGAAGTGCCGGATGACGTCATTGGATATGCCCGCCCGGAGCGGCGTGGAGGGGCCGGGTGAGATTACGATGCGCTGCGGGCGGAGCCCCTCAATCTCGGGGAGGGTTATCCGGTCGTTGCGCACCACCTTCACCGTCTCTCCCAGCTCCGCCAGGTACTGAAAGAGGTTATAGGTGAAGCTGTCATAGTTATCTATCAGTAGCAGCATCCCTCCTCCGTGACATCTCCCGGGCTTCTGCCTCCTCAATAGCCTTCAGCATTGCCCGGGCTTTGTTCAGGGTCTCCTCATACTCCCGTGCCGGCACGCTGTCGTAGACGATACCGGCGCCGGCTTGGACGTGGGCTGTGCCGTTTCTCATGACGATGGTTCTTATCGTTATGGCGGTATCCATGTTGCCGGAGAAGTCGAAGTAGCCGACGCACCCAGCGTAGGGGCCCCTCTTATCGGGCTCAAGCTCGGCGATAATCTCCATGGCGCGGATTTTGGGGGCGCCGGAGACGGTGCCGGCGGGGAAGCAGGCGCGGAGGGCATCAAAAGAGGTCATATCGCGGCAAAGCTTGCCCTCCACGTTGGTCACCAGGTGCATGACGTGGGAGTAGCGCTCCACCTCCATGACATCGCTGACCCTGACCGTGCCCGGCACGCTCACCCGCCCGATGTCATTGCGCCCCAGGTCAACCAGCATTATGTGCTCGGCGCGCTCCTTCTCGTCGTGGCGGAGCTCCGCCTCCAGCCGGGCGTCCTCCTCCGGGCTCTGGCCGCGCCGCCGTGTCCCGGCGAGGGGCCGGTTGGTCAGGATGCCGTCGGCGGCTCTCACCAGAATCTCGGGGGATGCCCCGATGATATGGAAGTCCTTTAAGTCCAGATAGAACATATAGGGCGAGGGATTGATGGTGCGTAGCGCCCGGTAGATATTGAACGGGTGGACGGTGGTGTGCCGGCTCAGGCGCTGGGAGAGGACAACCTGAATGGCTTCCCCGACGGTGATATACCGCCTCGCCTTCTCCACGCTGGCTTCAAACTGTTCTCTGGTGAGGTTTGAGGAGACCTCCCTGGTTCCGGCGGGCGGGGCTGGAGATGCCATGTGCCGGTTGGGCTCCAGGGGTTGCTCCAGCCGGCTTGCCAGGTCAGCTATCTTCCTGACGGCGGCTTCGTAGGCAATGTCGGGGTCGCCGTCCAGGCGGGCGTGGCTGACGATTTTAATCTTGTGGGTAACGTGGTCAAAGACGAGGATGGTGTCAACCAGCATGAAGAGTGATTCCGGCAGGCTTAAGGGGTCGCCGTCCGGCGAGGGCAGTTCCTCGAAGTGCTCTACCGCCTCGTAGGCAAGATAGCCCACGGCGCCGCCGCAGAAGCGGGGCAGGTTACTCTCCGGCACCGGCTGATAGCGTTCCAGTTCCTCGGCGATGAGGCGGAGGGGGTCGGTTCCGCCCTCCTTACCGGTGGTGATCACCCGGTAGGGCTCGGTGCCGATGAAGCTGTAGCGAGCCATGCGCTCGCCACCCTCAACACTCTCCAGGAGGAAGGAGTAGCCACCGCGGCTTATCTTCAGAAAAGCGGAGATGGGCGTCTCCAGGTCGGTGACAACCTCGCGATAGACGGGCACGAGATTGCCGTGGGCTTTCAATCTCTTAAACTCGGCAAGGGTGGGGTGGTACATTGGAACCGCCATCTCTCCTCCAAAATAATAAGCCTCTCGCCATAGGGGCGAGAGGCTTATCCTTCGCGGTGCCACCCTAATTGGTCGCCGGAGCGACCATCTCAGTCAGGTACAGCTTCACAACTTTGAAGCGATACCCCGGGCTCTGGTAACGGTGCCCTCTCCGGCAGAGCCTACTCGGCAAAACCTTTCGGTCTGCAGCTCCCGAGTCCATTCTCCCCCTGCGCTGGCACCGACTCACACCTTACCCGGCTCTCTGCGCCTCGCTGGGGGGGTACTAGTCTCGTTCCCAGCCTTTACTTTATGTTCTCTTAAGAGAAGTATAGCCGGCGGCGGTGGCTTTGTCAAGTGACGGCTGGTGGTACGATGGTGTAGTTGACAGGCAGTATCTTTTATGCTATAGTTAGACCAGGTTTAAAGGGAGCCGAGTATAAGTCATGTCACTTAATATTGCCCCGCAGGGTCTGTTTTACGCGTATTATTGGTTTTATACTCCCGCAGAGCGCTTGGGGGGCTTTGGCATGAGCACAGATACTAGGCAGTAGAAGCAGGCAAAGAGAAGAACTATAAGAGAAGAGCCCTCCAGGCGGAGGGCTCTTTCTTTTTTAGAAATATGTAGTGTGGAGGTAGCCGGATGATAATAGTAATGGATGCCAATGCGGTTGAAGAGCAGATTGCCCGTGTGCTGGAGGAGATAAGGCGGTTTGGCATGAGGGCTGACGTTTCCCCGGGGGTACATCGCACCGTGATCGGTCTGATTGGCAACGGTAGCAAGGTGCCGCTTGACCATTTTGCCGCTCTGCCCGGCGTGAAAGAGGTGATGAGGGTGGAAGCCCCCTACAAGCTTATCAGCCGGGAGTACACCAGGCATGCCGAGGGTGCGAAGGGACACCGGAAGGTAATCAAGGTAGGCGATATCCGGATTGGTGGTGATGAGCCGGTAATTATGGCTGGTCCCTGCGCTGTGGAGGGTAAGAAGCAGCTCTTCAGGATTGCTGAAGGGGTGAAGAAGGCGGGCGCTCATATCCTGAGGGGGGGTATCTATAAGCCGCGGAGTTCCGTCCATTCCTTCCAGGGTCTGGGGGGAGGGGGGCGAAAAAAGGCGGAAGAAGCCCTGCGGTGGCTCAGCGAAGCCGGCCGGGAGTTCGGGCTGGCTACGGTGACCGAGGTAAGGGGAGAGGCTCACGTCGACCTGGTGGCGGAGTATGCCGACATCCTGCAGATAGGAGCCCGCAACATGTACGACCAGGACCTGCTTACCATGGTCGCCAAGAAGAAAAAGCCCATCCTGCTGAAAAGGCATTTCGGGGCTGGCATTGAGGAGTTCCTCTCCTTTGCCGAATATATTGCCGCCGAGGGTAACAAGAACATCATTCTCTGTGAGCGGGGGATAGTCCCGGTGGGCAAGGGCAGGGAATACACCCGTTACACCCTTGACCTGGCGGCGGTGCCGGCAATTCAAAAGGAGACCTACCTGCCCATAATCGTTGACCCCAGTCACGGGACAGGGCGCCGGGACCTCATTTTCAGCATGAGCTGTGCCGCCATAGCCGCCGGTGCCAGCGGCTTGATGATTGAGGTGCATTACAATCCAGAGGAAGCGCTGGTGGACAGCCGGCAGATGATTACCCCTGATGAGCTGGAGAGGGTTATCCGGGCGTGCCGGGAGATTAAGTCGCTGGTTGCGCCCAAGGTGAGCGGGGGCTAAGATATACCGATGAGAAAGGTTGAGGTCAGGCTTGCCAGCAATGGCTATGAAATCCGCATCGGTTCTGGCATACTCCCCCGGTTAGGCGGCTGGCTTAAGGAGAGCCGCTTCTCCGGCAAGCTGGTAATTATCACCCACCCCTTGCTGCGCCGGCTATATGGCGATACCCTGAAGGAGAGCCTTACCGGGGAGGGGTTCAGCGTTGCTGTCCTCCTGGTTCCCGAGGGAGAGGCGCAGAAGTCGCTGGAGACGGCGGGCAGGCTATATGGTGAGCTGTCCGCCTTTCATGCCGAGCGGACAACCCCCATTCTCGCCCTGGGGGGCGGGGTTATCGGTGACCTGGCGGGGTTTGTTGCCGCCACCTATCTGCGGGGGGTGCCCCTGGTGCAGATACCGACCACCCTGCTGGCGCAGGTTGATAGCAGTATCGGCGGCAAGGTGGCGGTAGACCACGGTCAGGTGAAGAACAAGATTGGGGCGTTCTACCAGCCGCTGCTGGTGGTCAGCGACATCGCCACCCTGGCAACCCTTCCTGCCGGGGAGCTTAATGACGGGTTAGCCGAGGTTGTCAAATACGCCGTGATATGGGACGGGGAATTTTTTGCCTATCTGGAGAATAATCTGGACCGGATAAGGGCGCTTGACAGCAGTGTCCTTGAGGAGATTGTCTCCCGGTCCGCCCGGATTAAGGCTGAGGTGGTGGCGAAGGACGAGCGGGACCTCGGTCTGCGGAATATCCTGAACTTCGGGCATACCATAGGGCACGCTGTTGAGGCGGTGTCCGGCTTCAGGGTGAGGCATGGTCAGGCAGTCGCCATTGGTATGGTGGCGGCGGGCAGGATTGCCAACCGGCTCGGTGTCTTCCCTGATGGCGAGCAGTCACGGCTCAAGCGGCTCATCCAGGGGGCGGGGCTGCCCACGGAGATGCCCAGTCTTGATGTAGACCGGGTAGTCCACTTCGTGGGGCATGATAAGAAGATCCGGCAGGGCAGGATAAGGTTCATCCTGCCCAGAGGTATAGGGGAGGTTTCCGTCAGCGATGAGGTGACCCCCAATTTAATCAAGCAGGTTCTGGATAGCTGGTATGAAGAGACCTAGGATTTGTGCCGTCATCGTGGACGGTGATTTAGCCGTGGTGAGGCAGGCTGAGGAGCTTGCCGATTTGCTTGAGGTCCGGATAGACCTGGTCGGTGATGGCTGGCCGGGGCTGGCGGCGCAGCTCAGGAGGCCGTGGCTCGCCTCCAATCGGGCGGCTGCCGAGGGCGGCTGCTGGCTGGGGAGCGAGGAGGAGAGGATAGGGCAGCTCCTGAGGGCGGTGGAGCTGGGGGCGGCGGCGGTTGATATCGAGCTCGGTGCGGAGAGCCTTGCCCGGGTCGTGCCGCGGGTCAAGGGGAGGGCAGAGTGCCTTATCTCTTTCCATGATTTTGCCGGGACACCCCCCTTCAGCCGGTTGCGGGAGATAGTGCGGCGGCAGATGGCGGCTGGTGCCGATATATGCAAGGTGGTGACCACCGCACAGCGCTTTGAGGACAATATTACCGTCCTGCGGCTGATTGCCGAGTTCCCGGAGGCAAGGGTGGTCTCCTTTGCCATGGGGTCTCCGGGGGCGGTGAGCCGGGTTCTCTGTCCACTGCTTGGCGGTGACTTCACCTATGCCGCAACGGGGGAGGGGAGGGAATCCGCCCCGGGGCAGATGACGGTAGCCGGGCTGAGAAAGCTCTACGAAATGGTGACGGAATGCTGACCGTGTCCGGGAAAACGGGGTGCTGCGGGGTAATCGGTGACCCGGTGGAGCACACGCTTTCGCCGGCGATGCATAATGCCGCCTTCCGGGAGCTGGGACTGGACTATGTCTACGTCCCCTTCCGGGTGCAGCGGGAGGAGCTGGGCAGGGCAATTCAGGGCATGAGAGCCTTGAATATAAGGGGGCTCAATGTGACCATACCCCATAAGGTGGACGTCATCTCCTTTCTTGACGAGCTGGATGAGCTGGCGCGGAAGATAGGCGCCGTTAACACGGTGGTGAACGATGGCGGGGTGCTCCGGGGCTATAACACGGATGCCGCCGGCTTCCGGCGCGCCCTGCTGGAGCGGGGGGTTAAAGCAAAGGGGAAGAGGGCGGTCGTCATTGGCGCTGGCGGTGCCTCAAGGGCGCTCTCCTTTGTCCTGGCGGAGGGGGGAGCCGACCTGCTCATCCTGAACCGGACACCGGATAGAGCCCGGCAGCAGGCGGCGATGGTTTCCCGGATTTTCCGTGGCAAAGCCGGAGCCCTGGAGCTCAGCCGGGAAAATCTGGCAAAAGCCCTGGAGAAAGCCGATATCCTGGTCAATGCCACCAGTGTTGGCATGAGCCCGGCTCCTGGGGAAACGCCGGTCGCTGCCGACCTGCTCCGGCCGGGGCTGGTTGTCTTTGATGTTGTCTATCAGCCGGCTAAAACCAGGCTGCTGAGGGAGGCCGAGGCGGCTGGTGCCGGGATTATAAGCGGGCTTGATATGCTGCTCTGGCAGGGGGCGCTGGCTTTTGAGATGTGGACCGGTCTTGAGGCGCCCGTTGCCGTAATGCGGGCAGAAATAGTGAGAGGGCTGGGGGGTTATGAAGAGTAACATTGCCCTTATTGGTTTCATGGGGGCGGGCAAAACGGCTGTCGGCAAGGCGGTGGCGGAGAGGCTGGGGCGCAGGTTCATAGAAATGGATTCGCTGATTGAGCAGAGAGCCGGCAAGCCGGTAGCGGAGATATTTGCCCAGGACGGCGCGATAGCATTCCGCG
>CAZFCV010000025.1:7024-10801 GCA_964517985.1 uncultured Dehalococcoidales bacterium
ATCTAAGCGTTCGAATAGCTTTCCTGAATTCTACGCTCGCTCTCGTACCCTGTGAGGCAGAAGTTATTGACGCGACAGACGGAGGATTCAGCCTCGAGATCACCAGAGAGGTCTCGGCGGAGGAAAATGCCGTTATCGCCTGCGGTGGCGGGGTAGTCCTCAACCAGATAAATGTTGACCGGCTGCGGCAGAAGTCCCGGGTGGTCTACCTGACGGCGTTGCCAGCTGCCATTCTGAAGCGTGTGCTGGATGACGGGGGAGAGAGGCCCCTCCTCAGGGTAGCCAACCTGTCGCTGGCTATCCATGAGCTGCTGAGGTTGCGGAGGCCGTTTTACGAGCGCGCCGCTGATATCAAGGTGGATACCTCAAGGCGGGGTGTTGCCGCCGTAGCGGAGCAAATAATAGAGAAGCTGAAAGCGGATGAAGGTTTCAATTTCTAGGAGTGAGGTGCGGGGGAGGGCTGGTGCCCCCCCCTCAAAGAGCTATACCATCCGGGGGCTCATGTGTGCCGCCCTGGCTGATGGCGAGAGCGAGATTGCTCACCCCCTGGTTTCTGATGACACCCGGGCGGCGGTGAACGTGCTGCGCCAGGTTGGGGCGCGTATCCGTGCCGATGGCGAAGGCTGGCATGTCAGCGGCGGTCGCTTTCATGAGCCGGACGGGGAGCTTTTCTGCGGGGAATCGGCGGCAACCCTGCGCTTTATGACCGCCATTGCCTCCCTCATCCCCGGAGAATGCCGGCTGACCGCTGCCCCCTCCCTTGCCCGGCGGCCAGTGGAGCCGCTGCTTGGGGCGCTGCGCCAGCTGGGGGTGGATTGCTCGGCTCCGGGCGGTGCCCCGCCGGTAGTGGTTGAGGGGGGCGGGCTGAGGGGTGGTGGCGTTGCCCTGCCGGGCGATGTTAGCTCTCAGTTTGTCTCGGCGCTGCTGCTGGTTGCCCCCCTTGCCGGGGAAAAGGTCAATATCAGCCTGACCACACCCCTGGAATCAAAGCCGTTCCTGCTCATGACCATTGACTGCCTGGAGAAGTTCGGGATAGGGGTGGAAGCCTCCCCCGACCTCAGGGAGCTGGCGGTAGCCCGGCAGGGCTACCAGCCCGCCCGCTATAACGTGGAGGGGGACTGGTCATCGGCTTCGTATCTGCTTGCCCTGGGGGCGGTTGCCGGGGAGGTGACCGTGGAGAATATAGACCCGCTCAGCCGGCAGGGTGACCGGGTAATAGTGGACTTCCTGAAGGATATGGGCGCCCCGGTCCGGGTGGGGCGGGGCTCGGTAACGGTAAGCCGTTCCGGGCTGCGGGCGATAGAGGCTGACCTCTCCGATTGCATTGACCTTCTGCCGACCGTGGCGGTTCTGGCGGCGGTGGCGGAGGGAACAAGCCGGTTCACCGGCGTTGAGCGGGCGCGGTTGAAGGAGTCAGACCGGGTCTCGGCGGTGAAGGCGGGGCTGGCGGGGATGGGAATAGCGGTTGCCGATACCGGCAATGCCCTTACCATTACCGGCGCAAAACCGCGGGGTGCCGTCATTGACAGCCGGGCTGATCACCGTATTGCCATGGCGTTTGCCATACCCGGCTTGCTAACCGGGGAGACGATAATAGATAATGGGGAGTGTGTTGCCAAGACATTCCCCCGGTTCTGGGATGTGCTGAAAGGGCTTGGCGCTGAGGTGAAGATTGATGGCTAACAGTCTGGGCAGGCTTTTTATCGTCACCAGCTTCGGGGAGAGCCATGGGCGGTGCGTCGGTGCTGTTATTGATGGCTGCCCCGCCGGGCTGGCAATCACTGCGGATGATATTCAGGGAGAGGTGGAGCGGAGAAAGCCGGCACCGGGCATGGGGGCTACTACCAGAGCCGAGGTGGACAGGGTGGAGGTTCTTTCCGGCGTCTTTCGGGGAAAGACCACCGGCGCCCCCATCTGCCTGCTCATCTGGAACCGGGATGTTGATTCCAGCGAGTATGAAAAAGCGAGGTTCCTGCCCCGCCCTGGTCATGCCGACTACACCGCCTTTGCCAAGTACGGCGGTTTTAATGATTTCCGTGGCGGGGGGAGATTTTCGGGCAGAATCACCGCCTCTTTTGTCATGGCGGGAGCCGTTGCCCGCAAGCTGCTGGCTTTGCTCGGCGTTGAGGTTCTGGCGCACACGGTTGAGATAGGGGGCGTAAGGGCGGAGCCCAAGCCGCTTGATGAGGTGAAAAAGAATATGGAGAAGAACCCGCTCCGCTGTGCTGACCCGGAGGCTGCCGTGGAGATGGCGGGGCTGGTAGAGAGGGTCAGGGAGGAGGGCGATAGCGTCGGCGGCATCGTTGAGGGTATCGCCCGCAACGTGCCGGCTGGCCTGGGAGAGCCGGTCTTTGACACACTGGAAGGTGACCTGGCGAAAGCCTTGTTTGCCATCCCGGCGGTCAAGGGGGTTGAGTTTGGCGCCGGGTTTGCGGTTGCCGGGGAGAGAGGCTCTCGGAATAATGACCCCTTTACCGTCAGCGGGGGCAGGGTGGTTACGACTGGCAATAATGCCGGCGGCATCCTGGGCGGGATAAGCAGTGGCATGCCTATTGTGGTGCGGGTGGCGGTCAAGCCCGCCCCCTCTATCGCCAAAGACCAGCCGACGGTAGACCTGGAGACCATGCAGGACGCCCGCCTGGCGGTAAGGGGACGGCATGATACCTGTATCGTGCCCCGCGCCGTCCCGGTGGTGGAGGCAATGATGGCGGTAACCCTCTGTGACTTTGCCCTCCGGGCGGGGCTGCTGCCGGGGGTAATAAAATGAGCCTGGAAGAGCTGAGGAAAAAGATAGACGATAGCGATGCCCGGATAGTCCGGCTTATTGCCGAGCGGCTCCGGATTGCCGAGGAAATAGGCAGGAATAAAGGGAGGCAGATTGAGGACCGGGAGCGGGAGGGTATAGTCCGGGAGCATGTCCGGAGGCTTGCCCGGGAGGAGGGGATAAGGGGGGAGGATGTAGAGAACATCTACCGGGAGATAGTAGCGGCTTGCAAGAGAGTCCAGGGGCTGCAGGTCGCCTTTCAGGGCGAGGTTGGTGCCTATAGCGAGGAGGCGGCGCTCCGCTTTTTCGGCTCTTCCGTGCTGACCAAGCCCGGTGAGAGCCTGGATGACGTCTTCCGGGCTGTGCAGCGGGGGGAGGTATCATTTGGCATTGTCGCCATTGAAAACTCCCTGGAGGGGACTATCAACCAGACATGTGACCTGCTGCTGAACTCAGACCTCATGGTATCCGGTGAGGTGGAGGTCCGGGTTACCCACTGCCTGATTGCCCATCCCGGGGCTGGTCTGGATGCGATTAAGAGGGTCTATTCCCACCCCCAGGCTCTTGCCCAGTGCCGCTCTTTTCTGAAGCACCTGGGCGCTGAGCTGGTGCCGACCCATGACACTGCCGGGAGTGTCCGGATGCTGAAAGAGGCGGGGATAACCGACGGCGGTGCTATCGCCAGTGCCCGGGCGGCGGAGGTCTACGGGATGAAGGTTGTTGCCGCCGAGATAGAGGATAACCCCAATAATTTCACCCGCTTTTTTGTTTTAGCCAAGCAGGACTCCCCGCCATCGGGGAACGATAAGACATCCATCGCTTTTGCCGTAAAGCACAAGCCGGGGGCGCTGTATGGTGCTATCCGGGAATTTGCCGATAGGGGTATCAACCTGACCAAGATTGAGTCGCGTCCCACGAAACAGAAGCCCTGGGATTATAACTTCTACCTTGATTTTGAGGGGCATCACCAGGACTCTCTGGTTCAGGAGGCTCTGCAAAGCGTGGAGGAGCTC
>CAZFCV010000025.1:10811-12560 GCA_964517985.1 uncultured Dehalococcoidales bacterium
TTTTCGTCAAGGTCCTGGGGTAATATCCGAGAGCGAAGTAGAGGCGACTGCGGATGAAAGTAGCCATAATCGGCGGCTCGGGGAAGATGGGGCGGTGGTTTGCCCGTTTTCTGGTGGCGGAAGGCAGGGAGGTGGTGATAACCGGGCGAGACCAGAAAAAGCTGCGTGATGCCGGGCGGGAGCTGGGGGTTGCCGTGGCAACCAATGCCGGGGCGGTAAAGGGTGCCGATGTCGTCCTGCTCTCCGTACCGCTTGATGGTTTTGCCGGGGTCGTGGAGGAGCTTTCTCCCCATATAAGGGACGGGCAGATTGTTATTGATATCACCTCTGTCAAGCGGCTCCCGGTTGAGGTGATGCATGAACACATAAAGGCGGGGGTGGTGCTGGGGGTACACCCCCTGTTTGGCCCCGGCGCCACCGGAATTGCCCGCCACAACTTTGTTCTGACGCCGACCAGTGATGCCGAGGGAGCCCTGGCGCAGAAGGTGCAGGACTACCTGGAGGCTAGGGGAGCCAGGGTCACCCTGATGGCTCCCGATGAGCATGACGAGGTTATGAGCCTCGTTCTTGGTCTTAGCCATTTCATTGCCCTGGTCGCCGCCGACACCCTGCTCAGCCGGGACAGGCTGGGGGAGATGGAGGCGGTTGGCGGGGCGAGCTACCGGGTGCTGCTGGCACTGGTGAAGAGTGTCCTTGGCGAAGACCCGGAGCTCTATGCCTCGCTCCAGATGAGCCTGCCCCATGTCGCCCAGACGGAAGCCCTTTTCCAGAAAAAGGCGGGGGAATGGGCGGAGCTGGTAAAAAATGGTGACCGGCAGCGGTTTGTGGAGAAGATGAGCCACCTCCGGGACAGGCTCATGGCAGAGAGCCCCGATTTTGAGAAAGCCTACCAGAATGTCTACCGGCTCGCCGAGCAGCTATAGGCAGCTACCTTTCCTCTATGGTTACCCGTACCATGGTGTCCCCCGCCTTGATGCTCTCCAGGACGTCCATACCCTCAATCAGCTGACCGAATACCGAGTGCTTGCCGTCAAGGTGAGGCTGGGGGGCGTAGGTGATGAAGAACTGGCAGCCGTTTGTATTGGGTCCGGCATTTGCCATGGACAGGGCGCCGGTAGCGTGGGTATGCTCGGTAAATTCATCGGCAAAGCGGTAGCCGGGGGTGCCCGTCCCCGTCCCGGTGGGGTCGCCCCCCTGAGCCATGAAGCCGGGGATAACGCGGTGGAAGGTGACGCCATCGTAGAACCCCTCACGGGCAAGGAAGACAAAGTTATTCACGGTTACCGGGACATCGCTGGCAAATAGCTCCAGCACCAGTTTCCCTTTTTTGGTTTCAATGGTGGCGGTGTATTGCTTGCCGGTGTCAATCTGCATCGGCGGTGGTGCCGGGTAGGTTTTCGGCTTCGGGGTGGCATCGCCGCATGACGACAGAAAGAGTACCCCCAGAATCAGGGTGCTACCGGCTATTCGGATCAGGCTTCTGCTTAACATAAGTTTCCCCTTTCTTTACTTGTTCTCTGCCTGTGGTGAGAGATGGCTCAGGCGAACCGGCTCGGCAGCCAGTGCCATCCGCCCTCCCTTACCGGTGATGAGCACGTTGCAAAGCCAGTTCTTGTTGTCCGCCCCCGGGCAGTCCTGCCGGCAGTGGGCGCCCCGGCTCTCTCTCCGGTAGAGGGCAGCCCGGCATATCATCTCGGCGACGGTGAGCATGTTCTCCAGCTTCAGGATACGCTGCCGCCCCCGCCTGTC
>CAZFCV010000026.1:0-7636 GCA_964517985.1 uncultured Dehalococcoidales bacterium
ATCATTCGGGCTCCGGGGCGTTTTCCTCGCCAGCGGGGGATTCTGTGCCCTGGTTTCCCTCGGGCTTTTAGCGGTAAGGAGAAAAAGACTGGTGGAAACGCCTTAGCGGTTTGCGCCCAGAGGCTAAAAAACGGTCTCGTTGACAGCGGGTAGCAGTTAAACTAAAATCCTATGTGAGAAGGCGACTGATGGAGAATGGCAAGTGACCAGTGATGAGATTAGAGAGGCATTCCTGAGCTTCTTTGCCACCAGGGGGCATGAAATCATCCCCGGCACCTCCCTGATACCCCACGGCGACCCCACCCTCCTCTTCACCAGTGCCGGGATGGTGCCGTTCAAGCCGTACTTCCTTGGGGAGGCGGTGCCCCCCAGTCCCCGCCTGGCGTCATGCCAGAAGTGTTTCCGCACCACCGATATTGAGGCTGTCGGTGACACAACCCACCTCACCTTTTTCGAGATGCTGGGCAACTTCTCCGTTGGTGATTACTTCAAAGCGGAGGCAATCAGCTGGACATGGGAGTTTGTTACCCAAAACCTGGGGCTCCCCCCGGAGCGCCTGTGGATAACCATCTTCCTTGACGATGACGAGTCCTTCCGCCTCTGGCGGGAGACCGGTGTCCCGGAGTCAAGGATACTGCGCTTTGGCGAGGAGGACAATTTCTGGGGGCCGGCGGGCAGCTCTGGCCCCTGTGGGCCATGCAGTGAGATTCACTATGACTTCGGGGAGGGGGTTGGCTGCGGGAAGGCTTCCTGCGCCCCGGGCTGCAACTGCGGCCGCTTCTCCGAGGTCTGGAACCTGGTGTTCACCCAGTACAATCAGGACGAGGCAGGGCAGCGCACCCTGCTGCCCAAGCCAAACATTGATACCGGCATGGGGCTGGAGAGGACCGCCGCCGTTGTCCAGGGCAGGCTCTCTGTCTACGAGACCGATGGTTTCCTCCCCCTGATGGAGAAGGTATCAGGGCTGGCGGGCAAAAAATACGGCTCTGATGCCGCCGGCGATGACGCCATGCGGGTAGTCGCCGAGCATTGCCGGGGGCTCGCCTTTCTCATCGGTGACGGGGTAATCCCCGGAAACGAGGGGCGGGGCTACGTGCTGCGGCGGCTGCTGCGCCGTGCCGCCCTCTTTGGCCGCCGGCTGGGGCTGGAGGGACCCTTCCTTGCCGAAATAGCCCGGACCGCCATTGCCGGGATGGGGCACGTCTACCCGGAGCTGGCACAGAGGCATGATTTTATTGAGAGGGTGATTGAGCTTGAGGAAGTCAGGTTCAGCGAGACACTGAGCACCGGACTGGAACTGCTGGATGGGGCTATGGCAGAAGCCCGGAAATCAGGTAAAATACCGGGGGAACAGGCGTTCAAGCTCTACGATACCTACGGCTTCCCCGTAGAGCTGACCAGAGAAATCGCTGGTGAGCGTGGCTTTTCCGTGGACATGGCCGGCTTTGAGAGCGAGATGGAGAGGCAGCGGGAGAGAGCCCGAGCCGCCCACAAATTTGATGTGGCGGAGAATGCCAACCGGGTCTACGAGCAGCTCAATATTGAGGTGACCCCGTTTGTTGGCTATCATGACCTGAACCAGAGGTCGGTTATCGTTGCTCTCTTTGTTGATAGCCAGAGCGTGGAGGCAGTGTCCCCGGGGAAGGAGGCGAACCTCGTCCTGGAGACGACCCCCTTCTACGGAGAGATGGGGGGGCAGGCGGGGGATACCGGCGAGATAAGCAGCGCCGGGGGGCAGTTTGTCGTCAGTGGCACTATCCGTGTGCCGCCGGATATTATCGTTCACAAGGGAAGGGTTGCCAGCGGCAGCCTTGCCGTCGGGGACGAGGTGGAGGCAGCAGTTGACCGGGAGCGGCGGCTTGATATTGCCTGCAACCACACCGCCACCCACCTGCTCCAGTTCGCCCTGCGCCAGGTCTCCGGCGAGCACGTCCAGCAGCGGGGCTCGCTGGTCGCCCCGGAGCAGTTCCGCTTTGACTTCTCCCACCTGACGGCATTGCTACCGGAGGAAATCCGGCAGGTGCAGCGTATTGTCAACGAGAATATCCGCCAGAACCTGAGGGTATATGACGAGGAGATGCCGTATAAAGAGGCTCTCCGGGAAGGGGCACTCGCCCTCTTTGATGAGAAATACGGCGATACCGTCCGGGTGTTGAAAATCGGCGAGCCGGCAATCAGCACCGAGTTATGCGGCGGCACCCACGTCAGGTCAACCGGCGAGATAGGCTACTTCCACATCATCAGTGAGAGCAGCATCGGCTCCGGGCTGCGCCGCATTGAAGCCGTCACCGGCAGAGGGGCGGAAGCCTTCATCCAGCAGCGCTTCTCCGCCCTGCAGGATAGTGCCGGGTATCTGGACGCCGAGCCGGGCAAAGAGGTGGACAGGGTGCATAGCCTGGCGGCAGAGAGGGACAGCGAGCGCCGGCGGGCTTCCTCCCTGGAGCGGGAGCTGGCGAAGAAAATGACGGAATCGCTGCTCGGTCAGGCTGAGGTGGTCAACGGGATTAAGGTGCTGGCGGCGCGGGTGCTTCCCTCCCGTCCCCAGGTGCTGAGGGATATGAGCGACCGTCTCCGGGAGCAACTTGGGAGCGCCGTGGTCGTTCTGGGCACAATCCATGAGAACAGACCGGCTTTTATTGCCGCCGTGACCCCGGATCTGGTGGCTAGAGGCTACAACGCCGGCGAGATAGTGAAGCGGGTGGCGGCGGTTACCGGTGGTGGTGGCGGCGGTAAGGCAAGCCTGGCTCAGGCGGGCGGCAGGGACAGGGAAAAACTGGATGAAGCCCTCCGGCTGGTGAAGAGCCTCATATAGGAGGATTACCACGCGCAGCCTTGGACTGGATATCGGTGACAAATGGATCGGAGTGGCACTCAGCGACCCGCTGGGAATACTGGCTAGCCCGCTGACCACTTTTGCCCGCCATGATGAAGAGCAGGATATAGAGGCTATCCTCAATATTACCGGTCACTACCAGGTGGAGCAGATTGTGGTTGGCTTGCCCCGCTCCATGGACGGCAGCCTGGGGCAGCAGGCAGAGAAGGTAAGGGCGCTTACTCAAAAACTGGTGCGCGCCACTCAAATTCCGGTGGCGTTCCGGGACGAGCGGCTGACAACGGTAGCGGCAAAGCGCCTGCGGCACGCTGCCGGGGGCAGAAAAAAGGTCCGGGACGATGCCGCCGCTGCTGCCCTTATCCTGCAGGGCTATCTTGATGAAGCGTGAGAGCGCCAGGAGGCTTGGAGAATTAACGCCAGGGGTTATATTGAAGTACTGAAGCCAGGTGCCAGCAGCCTGCTGACCTTCATCGGGGTCGGGGCGGCGGTCATTGCTGGCAATGGACAGCCGCCTCTGGAGCGGCTGCTCCTTGCCGGGGTGGCTATCCTGCTTGCCAGCGCCGGGGCTAACGGGCTGACCAATTACCTGGACCGCGGCGTTGATGCCCGGATGCAACGCACCCGGCAGAGAGCCCTGCCCTCACGGCGTATCTACCCCCCGCAGAAGGTGCTGCCGCTGACCATCACCCTGGTTATTATCGGGCTGGCTCTAGCCTGGCAGCTGCATCCGCTTGCCTTTGCCTTTGGCTCGCTCGGGGTGGTCGCCTCTGTCGTCTGGCGCAAGAGAGCCACCTGTGTCTTCCCGCAGGGCATTATTGCCAGCTGTGCCCCGGTCCTCATGGGCTGGTTTGCCATCAATCCCGCCTTTGCCTGGGAACTGCTGCTGCTCTGTATCCTGATAGCCGTCTGGCTGCCCCTCCATGTGTGGAGCGTTATGATTGCCCACCGGGAGGAATACCTCGGTGCCGGGCTGAGCTACTTCCCGATGAGCCGGGAGCCGGGGCAGTCGGTAAAGGTGCTGCTCGTATTCGGGCTGGTGCTCTACATGGCTTCCATTGTCCTCTATTTCATCGGCGGTTTTGCCTGGCTCTATCTGGTGCTAGCCAACATACTGGGTATCGCCGTGGTCTATGCCGGCTCCAGGCTGGTAATCTCCGCTGCCTCGCGGGATGCCTGGCGGCTCTACCGGCTATCGGCTTTCCCCTATCTGGGCATGATATTCCTTGCCATGTGCCTTGACATCTGGATAATGGGTTAAACCCGTGGAGGCGAAGTGGACTTCAACCTGAACGAACAGGAGAGGATGCTGCAAAGGACGGCTGGCGAGTTTGCCACCAGGCTGGTCAAGCCACGGGCGGCGGAGATTGACCGCAGCGACCGGTTTCCCTCTGACCTGGTGGAGGAAATGGGGCGGCTGGGCTATCGCGGCTTGCCCTACCCGGCAAAATACGGTGGCAGCGAAGCCGGCTATTCCAGCTACACCCTGGTGCTGGAACAGCTCGGGCAGGCGTCAATGACGCTCGCCGCCATAATGCACGTCAATAGCGTCGCCGAGGAAGCGCTCTTCCGCTTCGGCAGTGAGGAACAAAAGGAGACGTTCTTAATACCCCTAGCCCAGGGCAGGCGGCTGGGGGGCATCGCCTTCACCGAGACCGAGACTGGCTCCGACCCGGAGGCGATTACCACCACCAGCCGGAGGAGTGGCGACGGCTATATCATCAGCGGTCAGAAGCAGTTCGTCGCCCTGGCACCGGCGCTCAATCTGGTGCTGCTCTTTACCCGGAGCGAGGGAAAGGGGCTGAACGCCTTTATCGTTGACACCGCATCACCGGGACTTGCTATCCGCGAGCCGTGCCCCACCATGGGGCTGCGGGGGCTGGGCACCTCGGTGGTCTACCTTGATGATGTCCCTGTCCCGCAGCAGAACCGGCTCGGCGAGGAGGGGCAGGGCTTTGCTATCCTTCTTGAGGCCATGAGCATAGCCCGGCTGTCGGTGGCTATTGAATCCGTCGCCGTAGCTCAGGCAGCGTTTGAGCTCTCCCTTGACTACGCCCGGCAGCGGAAAGCACACGGCAAGCCCATTGCCCGGATGCCCTCCATTCAGTGGCACCTTGCCGAGATGGCGACCGGGATAGAGGCTGCCCGCTGGCTAGCATACCGCGCTGCCTTTCTCCGTGACCAGGGGCGGGACATCAGCTACGAGTCTTCACAGGCTAAGCTGTTCGCCTCCCGGGTAGCTGTTGAGGTCACCGGCACGGCGATGCAGGTTCACGGCTCCTACGGCACAATGACATCCCTCCCCGTGGAGCGGCTATACCGCGATGCCAAGATGACCGAGATATACGTCGGCATCTCCGAGATACAGCGCAACATCATTGCCAGCTTCCTGACCAGAGGCGGGGGACGTGGGGGGTAGGGTTGGCAGGGAACCGGCACGATTTTCACCTGCTCCAGACCTCCCCGGATAGCTCCGCCCGCGCCGGTGAGCTGGCAACGCCGCACGGCACGGTGCCGACCCCGGTGTTTCTCCCCGTGGGCAGCCAGGCTACGGTCAAGGCGCTGACCCCGAAGGAACTCAGGGAAATCGGGCTGCCCATAATACTGGCTAACACCTACCACCTCTACCTTAGGCCCGGTATTCCCGTGATAGAGGGGCTCGGAGGCTTGCACCGGTTCATGTCCTGGGACGGCGCCATCCTCACCGACAGCGGTGGCTACCAGATATTCAGCCTGGCGCCGCTACGCCGGGTCAGCGATGACGGGGTTACCTTCCGCTCCCACATTGACGGCAGCGAGCACTTCATCACCCCGGAGAAAGCCATTCGGTTCCAGGAGGCTCTCGGCGGCGATATTATCATGGTTCTGGACGAGTGCCCCGCCCACGACGACAGCCCGGAGAGGGTGCAGCAGGCAATGGATACCACCCACCGCTGGGCGGAGAGGTGCCGGAAGTATCATTCCCGCGCTGACCAGGCGCTATATGCCATCGTTCAGGGGGGCACCCTTCCCCGGCTGCGGCGCCAGTCAGCGGAGCACCTTGTCTCGCTGGGCTTCCCCGGCTATGCCATTGGCGGCTTGAGTGTCGGCGAGCCGAAGGCATTCACCCTCGCCACCATTGAGGCAACGGTGCCCTTCCTGCCCGCGGACAAGCCTCGCTACCTGATGGGGGTAGGCTCCCCGGAGGACATAGTAGAGGCGGTAGCCCGGGGGATTGATATCTTTGACAGCGCCCTGCCCACCCGGGTTGCCCGCAACGGCGCCATCTTCACCGGGGAGGGGAGGTACAATATCCGCAATTCCGCCTATGCTCAGGTGGAAGAGCCCCTTGCCGCCGGTTGCAACTGCTACACCTGCCGCACCTTCTCCACCGCCTATGTCCACCATCTTTTCCGGTGCGAGGAGCTCCTCGCCTACCGGCTGGCGACCATCCACAACCTGACCTTCATCCACAACCTGACGCAGAAAATAAGAGGTGCCATCAAGGATGGCACCTTCGGCTCGTTCCACCGGGGTTTCCTGGCTGACTACCAGCCGACCAACGAGGAGGTAAGGCTCAGCCAGAAAAAGAGGTGGCGGCAATCACGGAAGTAGCCCGGTATCATGGAGGCGCTGCCCGATACGCCGTGCTTCGCCGACAATGCCGTCAATAATCTCCCGGGCGCTGGGAATATCATGGAGCAGCCCGATAACCTGGCCGCAGGGAATCATCGCCCCGTCAACATCGCCGGCATCAAGGGCTTTTTTCTGCCTCAATCCGCTTATCAGGGGCAGGAGCTCCTCCAGGGAGGTGCCCTTCTCCTCCATCTCCAGTATGCGCCGGGTAAAAGCCGTCCCCGCCACCCGCTCCGGGTTGCTGATGGAGCGCATTATCATCAGGGTGTCCTTTTCGGAGACCCCCAGCAGCCACTCCTTTATCCCGGGGTGCAGGGGGCACTCCCGGCAGAGCATGAAGCGGGTTCCCATGAGCACCGCCTCGGCGCCGAGAGCCAGGGCAGCCACCAGCCCCCGCCCGTCACCAAAGCCGCCGGCGGCAATCACCGGAATCTCTACCGAGCTGGCGGCGAGAGGGACAAGGACAGAAGAGGGGATATCATCCATACCGGGGTTGCCTCCCTCCTCAAAGCCAACGATGGTCACGGCATCCACCCCTATCCTCTCCGCCGTCTTAACCGCCCGGACGCTGGCTACCTTGTGAATCACCTTTACCCCGCCCTCCTTGAGCTGCTTCATATAGCCCCTCGGGTTCCGCCCCGCCGTTTCAATAATGCCCACCCCCTCCTCAATAGCGGCGGCGATATACTCCTCGTAGTTCACCGCCTCTATGGTAGGCAGGAGGGTGATGTTAACGGCAAAGGGCTTATCGGTCAGGCTCTTTGTTTTTCTAATCTCTTCCCGCAGCTCCCTGGTGCTGGATAGGGTGAGGGCGGAAAGGATACCCAGCCCCCCGGCGTTGGAGACCGCCGCCACCAGCTCCGCCCGTGATAGCCAGTGCATTGCCCCCTGTATTATGGGGTATTCTATGCCAAACATCTCGGTAACTCTGGTCTTGAGCATCATGAGACACCCCCGTTGACCGGCTCGGCAGCCATCGGGCACAACCTGACCTCTCCCCAGGCACCGAGCTTGTCATCCTTAATGATAAGCACCCCGCTCAATCCGTCAACGCCCTTGGCAAAGTCAATCCCGCGCCCGATATCATCGGCGTCAACAATCCGGTTGCCGATAGCGGTAGCGGCGGCATCAGCCAGTGCCGCCGATGGGGCGAGGACGACCACGGCATCGGCCTGCCCGAAGCTCAGGGAG
>CAZFCV010000026.1:7646-12333 GCA_964517985.1 uncultured Dehalococcoidales bacterium
TGGCAATGCCAATCCTGCCTGTCAGCGGCGAGCCGCCGGCATAGATGCCGACCACCCTCTCCCTGAGGCTCTTCAGATAGATGTCACCGCCGTTCTCCACGACTATCTCCGGGGAGAAGGAGAGCAGCTCCCGGCCAACAAACTCGGCAATCGCCCCGGCAACCGCCGCCATGGGTCCCACCCCGACCGCCGCCGCCGCCCGGGACATTTCCCGTACAATCCGGGGGGCATCCTCCTTGGTGGGGACTGGCTGGAGCGAGGTAAGAAAAGAGGGGTGCCGTTCGGCATACCCCTCCAGTATTTCACGGTACTTGGCTACCAGCCGGAGGGCTTCCTTTTTCAGGTTTGTCGCCGCCCGGATGTAGAGGTCGGTCTCCTTTACCGTCACATTAAACGGGGTCAGGTCCCCACCCTTAACCCAGTGCCGATAGCGCCTCGGCTGGGACACGGCTAAAAATGCACCTCCATTGCCCGCGGCGGGCAAGCCTTGATACATATCCCGCAGGCAACGCATTTCTCATCAAGAAACCGGATCTGCCTCGTTACCGGGTCAACCTCAAAGGCGCGTGTCGGGCAGATGATTATGCAGGCACCGCAGTGGGTGCACCTCTCCTCGTTGCGGATGACATCCTGGCTGAGGGACTGAATCCTCACCCCGTTTGTCGTCAGGTATTCAATACCCCCGTCGTAGTCTCCCTGCTCCCCGCTCAGCTCCACCACCATCAGCCCCTCTTCCTCCGGGGTGACGGAAGCCTTCAGGATGTTGAACTCAAGGTCGTAGTCCTTGACCAGTCGGTAGACTATGGGGCGGTCTACCAGCCGCGGCGGAAAGTGAAGAACGACCCTTTTAGAAACGACCATTTTTACCACCCCCCTTTAATCCTTTATGGGACGCTCCTTGAGCGGCTTGAAGGTCGTCCCTGACTCCACGCCGGGCAGGGGCGCCACCGGGTGGGTGAGCTGGAACTTCCCGCCCAGTATCCACTCCTTGAGGGTGGTGGCAATCTCCACCGCCCGGGAGTAGCTGGACAGGGAAGAGGTCGGCACCTCCTTGCCCTGAATCATGACCTTGCCGCTCTTGAGCTTGCCATAGCTCACCTCGCCGAGAATATCCGTCTTGAACTGCGGGTATGTCCTGGAATAGTCCATAACGGCACCCAGAATATCGTCATCGGTGACCGCCGTATAGCGGACAATCTCCTCGGAGAGTACCGGTATGGGCACGCCGATGCCCACGGTAATGGTGCAGCCGTAGCCGAGCATGCTGGTGCCCACCAGCCACCGCGGCGACATCTGCTTCAGGTCGCCAATGACAGCCAGCGTCCCTGACCCCCGCTTCGGCACTCCGCCCTCGGTGCGGGGCACATCGGGGTTGTGCTGGGTGCCCTGCCAGGCAACATAGCCGATGCCGCCACCGAGGAATATCCTGGTGCCGATGCCGATGGTCTTGTAGTGGGGGTCATTGAGCAGCGGCGAGAGCTGCCCGGCACTGCAGTAGTTGAGATTACCCAGCTTCGGCTTCAACACCCCCATATAGGTGTAGATTGTCTTGTCGGAAAGGTTCGCCGCCACGTTGTAGTTCTGGTAGGCATTCCGGATGTTGAACAGCACCGCCTCATTGAGGTCTTTGATGTTGAGCCAGGTCTCCAGCCTCTTCCGGGGATAGCAATCGGTACCGTAGGCGGCGGCAATCAACCGGATATCCTTGCCGGCGACAAGCTCCTCAATCACGTGCCCGCCACCATAATTGAACTCACCGGGGTGGATTCTATTCCGGGGGTCATCGTCGGGGAGGGCGTTAGCCCCGATGAAAAGGTCAACGGCGGCAAACCCGGCATAAGCCAGGACATCATTGAGGTAGACCCTGCCCCCGCCCAGCTTGGTTCGCGGCCGGGAGTGACCGATATTGATATAGGCACCGGAGGAGCACATCGGGGCAAAGGTGCCGGTAGTAACCACGTCCACCTTCTCGGCGGCGGCTTTTGCGCCTTCCTGCTTCACGATGTCAATTATCTCTTCAGCAGTGACTACTACCGCCTTGCCCCCCTTTATCTTCTCGTTTATCTCTTCAATCGTCTTTGCCATCTCACCGCCTCCTGAACTTACTTCCTTCCGGCTCGGATAAAGAGGCTAGACCCCGGAGCCCGTTCCGCCGGGCAAGGCTCTCTCCAGACCAGGTTGAACGCTATCCTATTATAAGCTATAATCCCATAGGAGGCAATTGTGCTTAAGAGTCACCGCTGTGGTGAACTGCGTAAGGAGCATATCGCTACCAGGGTAACCCTGGCTGGTTGGGTGGACCGACGCCGCGACCACGGGGGGTTAATCTTTATTGACCTCCGGGACAGCGATGGTGTTGTCCAGGTAGTATTTAACCCCGAAACAGATAAGGCATGCCACGATGTCGCCAGCGAAATGCGCAGCGAGTATGTCATCCGGGTCAGCGGTGAGGTCGCCCCCCGCCCCCCGGGGACGGAGAACCCGGCACTAGCCACCGGCGAGGTTGAGGTCATTGTCCGGAACACGGAAATACTTAACGCTGCCCGGACACCGCCCTTCTACATCAACCGGGACAACGATGTTGACGAAAACCTCCGCCTCCGCTACCGCTACCTTGACCTGCGCCGGGTGCGGATGAAGGAGAACCTGCTCCTGCGCCACCGGGTGGTAAAGTTCATGCGCGACTTTCTGGATGCCCGGGGCTTTATTGAGGTGGAGACACCGGTATTAATCAAGAGCACCCCGGAGGGGGCGCGCGACTATCTGGTGCCGAGCCGCCTCCACCCCGGCAAGTTCTACGCCCTGCCCCAGTCCCCGCAGCAGATGAAGCAGCTCCTCATGGTGGCTGGCGTGGAGAAGTACTTCCAGATTGCCCGCTGCTTCCGGGACGAAGACCTGCGGGCAGACCGGCAGCCGGAGTTCACCCAGCTTGACCTGGAGATGAGCTTTGTTGACGAGGAGGACATCCTCAGCCTTATTGAGGCGCTCTTCACCTCTCTGGTAGAGGCGGTTAAGCCGGAGATGCGGCTGCTCAAGCCCTTCCCCCGCCTCAGCTATGCGGAGGCAATGGCGCGCTTTGGCTCGGACAAGCCTGATTTGCGCTTCGGGATGGAGATGGCTGACCTATCCGACATTGCCGCCGGGTCCAGCTTCTCCGTGTTCCGCTCCGCAGTGGCTGCCGGCGGTGTGGTAAAGGGCATATGTGCCCCCGGCTGCGCCGGTTATACCCGGAGCCAGCTTGAGGAGCTAAACCAGATGGCACGGGAGTCCGGCGCCTCGGGGCTGGTGAGTATTGCCCTGGGGACAGCCGCCGGCAGTCTGGATAGCCTGACCGCTGACATGGTGCGCTCGGTAGCCGCCAAGTTCCTCACCCTGGAGCAGGTAAAACAGATGGCGCAGCGCCTGGGAGCCAGCCAGGGCGACCTGCTGCTGGTTATTGCCGGTGAGCCGGCGGTAGCCAACACGGCACTCGGTGAGCTGCGCCGGGAGATGGGGCAGAGACTCAAGCTCACCACCCGGGACGTGCTTGCCTTCGCCTTCATCCAGGACTTCCCGCTGCTGAAGCGGGATGAGGAAATGGGGCGGTGGGACTCGGAGCACCACCCCTTCACCGCACCGCGGGATGAGGACATCCCTCTGCTGGACACGGCACCGGAAAAGGTACGTGGCCGGCACTATGATGTCGTCGGCAACGGCTACGAAATAGGCGGCGGCAGCCTCAGGATTTATACCGCTGAGCTGCAGCGAAAGATGTTCCATCTGCTGGACTACAGCGATGAGAGGACTAACGAGCAGTTCGGGCACATGCTGGAGGCTTTTGAGTACGGTGCCCCACCCCACGGCGGCATTGCCCTGGGCCTTGACCGCCTGGTGATGCTGTTAGCCGGAGAGGAGACAATCAGGGAGGTGATTCCCTTCCCCAAGAACCAGAGCGCCGCCGACCTGACCTTTAACGCCCCTTCGCCGGTCACTGAAGAGCAGCTTGCCGAGCTACACCTTTATTTGAGGGAGGAAGAGTGAAAGTAACCAACGAGAAAACCGAGAACCGTCAGGCATATCTCACCATTGAGATGGAGCCTGCCGAGGTTGAGAGCGCCATGGAGAAGGCATACCGTCTCCTGGCAGGGAAGACGAATATCCCCGGCTTTCGCAAGGGGAAAGCCCCCCGGGCGGTACTGGAGCGCCACATCGGCCGGGAACGCCTTCTTGAAGAGGCACTGAACAGTCTCATCCCCCGGGCTTACGAGGACGCCGTCAAGGAGCAGGGGCTTGAGGCTATCGCCCAGCCCCAGATTGAGCTCACCCAGACCGAGCCGGTAGTCTTCAAGGCGGTGGTACCCCTGCAGCCAACGATTGAGCTCGGGGACTACCAGCACATCCGGGCAACAGCGGAGACGGCGGAGGTGACCGAGGACAACATTGGCAGCGTAATCGAGCAGTTGCGGCACCAGCACGCTACCTGGGAGCCGGTGGAACGACCGGTAGGGCTTGGTGACCTGGTAGTGATGGATATTGAGAGCAGCATAGACGACCAGCCCTTCCTCAACCGGAAGGGGGCGCAATTTCAGGTTGTCGCCGACGCCGTCTTCCCGGCACCGGGCTTCAGCCAGGCGCTGGTGGGGATGGAAACCGGCGGGGAGCGGGAGTTCCCGCTCGACTTTCCTGCCGACTACCCCCAGAGCGAGGT
>CAZFCV010000027.1:0-12129 GCA_964517985.1 uncultured Dehalococcoidales bacterium
CCGTTGCATTCGCCGGGAAGTCGGTACCCCTAACCGTTACCTTCGCCCCGGCCGCCCCAGTTGTCGGATTTAGCGTTATCTCGGGGAACCATACCCCTTCCGCCGCCATCCACTCTTTGTCCATGAACTCGGCCGGAGGCTCTACATCGAATTCCAAGCCAGCATAGAACACGTTGCTATCACCATCCTCGCCCCTGATATCGGCGAAGTAATGCCCCGGAGGTATCTGGTTCGGGGTGAGGGTGAGGGTAGAGCTGGCCTTTCCTCCAGCGGGTACAGTTACACTATCCGCTGAGAAGGAATAGTCAACACCCGGGGGCAGATGCTCGACCCCGAGCGCCACCGTCACCTCCGACCCCAGCGACTGCACATGTACCACCGTGCTCACGCTGCCACCAGGAGGAGTCGGCGGCAGCCAGTTCGGGACCAGCTCGAGAATATATTTATCGCTTTCCGAGGTAAGCCGGAAGTCCTCGATGATATCACAGTTCCACCCATCGGTCTTCTCGGCGTGGAATACTACGTCATAGGCACCACCGGCCATCTGCCAGTTCTCGCTGACGATAAACGAGCCGGAAAAACCTCCCTGGCCGTCAACCGCCAAAGTGCCACCAGGCAGCGGCACACTGTTGCCGGCAAAGGTGATACTGGTTATGGCAGCATCGGCCGGCAGGTTGGAGCCGCTGTAGCTTACCTGCGCCCCTACAGCACCAATATTCGGTGACATGGACACCTCGGGGAAGTATATACCATGCTCCCACTCCGTGCCTTCCCACTGCTGGCTCCAGTCACCCTCATCCATGCCCATGGTGCCGCCCATAAAATCACCAGGTGGTGCTACCATAAGCTCCATGGGAATCTCCCACCTGTTCTGGGCAGCGTCCTGGGCAACGATAACGAACGGATAACCTCCAGGCGGTGTATCCGCAGATGGTTTAAATACAACCCTGGCGCCGACGGTACCACCGGTCGTCGCTACGCTGACCGACTGCGATACCGGGTCCCATACCTCGCTGATGGTGCCCATCGGCGTGAACAGGCCCTCGATGCTCAAGGCCACGGTCGACGTCTTGCCGGGCAAGGCATCGATCGTTATCGCTATCTCACGGCCCACTTCATCGCCGGCCGGCACTGGCGGCAGCCACTCCGGGCTGACCCTGAGGGCAAAGGTATCCTCAGCCCCCATTAGGTTGAAATCGTTGACCCTGATAGTGCCCTGCACGTTGACTTCAACCGGATACCGCCCCGAACTGACGTCGGGAATGGTGATAACCGTGGAAAAGGCCCCGGTCTCATCGGTGCTGGCCGCCACCGTCGGTGTTACGTCATTGGGCCCGAAGAGGATAGAGGTCAGCCCCTGGTCCTTTGGGAAGCCATACCCGCTTACGGTTATCATCTCCCCGGCCGAGCCGGAATTGGAAGACAGGGTCACCATGGCCATGCCCATGTCCATGAACCCTGAAGATGGCGTCACCTCGAGGACAAAGTCCATCCACATCTCCTCGGCAGGGGTATCGATATTATAGGCGCGGATGGATATCGGGTAGTTGCCCGGAGGGCAGGCACCCGATATGGTGAGCTGAAGCTCACTGCTCACCACGTCACCGACCGGCGGCGTCGCCTGCCAGCTGGTGAAGCTGGGTGTTACCCCCTGAGGAAAGCCTTCTATCTGCAAGGCCACCGTCGGGCTGGGTGGAGTATCTACCAGAGACCTTACCGCTATGCTAACATGCGCCGTCTCTCCGGCCGGCCTTACCAGCCAGCCGGGCGAGGCCGAAACGCTGTATTTCTGGTCGGTATTTATCACCACGAAGTCGAAGAAGCCCCACTGGTCGTTGGGGAACGTGCCTACCTGAACATCTACCGGGTACATCCCGGGCCCGGTAGCGGCGCCAAAGGCGGTGGCGGGCACGGTAAACACGCCGGAGAACGAGCCATCGGCAGAGGTGGTGATCGCCTGAGTGAGCACATCGGTTTCGGCGAACTTAAGGGTCTGTATCGGCGTATCCGGCGAAAATCCGGAGCCGGTGAAGGTTACGGTATCTCCCACCTGACCAAGTGTCGGGTTAAGCATAAAGACGCCCATGCCAAAGCCCTGCGGCGGCATGATTCCCAGTTCCAGGTCGATCCTGGTGATCTCTTCCCCTTCATCCCACACGCCGTTCTGGGCCACGCTATCAACCCAGGCCTCAAGGGCGGCTGGATACTGGCCCATCGGTATCATGGCGGGAAGCACCAAGCTGAGGTCAAAGTTATTCTGCCCTCCCGGTGGGGTGCTTAGGGTGAATACCGTCTGCGCCGTACCATTCCATTTGGTGATTACATCAGGCGGCAGACCCCTGACCGCTATATTGACCGTCGGCGCCGAGCTGCCCAGCGCCTTTAGCATGCCGTTAGTCACCGGCTCCCCGCCGGGCTCCCCGGCCATATGGTTCGGAGACAGGCTGATGGTGAAGGTGGCATCGCTGCCGAACACGGTGAACTGGACGCCCTGCATCACCCCTCCCACCGTCGCCTCCACATTATATGTCCCCGGGGCCGTGGGCTGCCCGCCAACGGTGCTGGGGACGTTGAATGCCCCGGAGAACGAGCCCTCAGGTGAAGTGGTGATTGCCTGCGCCAGTGTTATGGCCTGCCCGCCAAAGTTGATGCCGGAAACCTGGGTGTTGGCGGGGAAGTTGGAGCCGCTGAAGGACACCGCGCCGCCCGTGGTACCGCTGGCGGGGTTAATCGAGAAGATAGGCATACCATAGTCTGCCGAAGCGCCCACCTCAACCTCCAGATTGCGTATCTGCTCCTCGGCGCCGGCAGTGGCCTTGACCATCAGCGAATATCGCCCCATCGGCATCCATGGCTCAGCCCTGATCTCCAGAGTGGAGCCGACCGAGCCGCCAATGGGCGGGGTCACCGTGGCCGGCGTATTCCAGCCACCGCCATCGAACTGCCACTTGATATCGGGAGGCCCCTGTACCTGAAGGGAGATATCGGCAGATGAAGAACCTACCGACTGGATATTAACCGTTGTTGATACTATCTCATCCGGCGCGGCATGTACCATCGCCGGCGATAGGTCTATGGCAAATGCCGCCCCGGCACCGACCACATCGAAATGGGCCATCGCCATCCTGTCATCGGGGGCAGCGCCGACCACCACCTCCACCGGGTATGTCCCAGAGGCGAGTGATGGCGGGATTTCAAGCACCGCCGATAGCGCCCCGGTGCCATCGGTGACAATGGCCGGCAGCAGGGAAACCTTGTCATTCTCTGGATTGGGTGAACCCAAGTAAAGATGCGTCATCGCCGTATTGGCCGGGAAACCGTTTCCGGTTATGGTAATCCAGGTTCCCGCAGGCCCAACCGTGGGGCTGATGTAGACAGACGCCATGCCGAAGCCGGCTGGAGGCGCTACATCCAGTTCCAGGTTGGCACGATGCACCTCCTCGCCGCTGTCCACCACGTCATTGGAATTGGCATCCACCCACCCCCTGATGGTAACGGTATAATGCCCGGCAGGTGTCCAGTCACTGGTGGTAAGGGTCAGGTCGGTGCTGGCAACACCGCCAGGCGGCGGGCTCAGCGTGCCGGAATTGAAGCTGGCACTGATATCAGGGGGACACCCTTCCACTGCCAGCTTAACCGCCGGTGACGAAGAGCCTGCCGCCTGCACATGTATGAGGGTGCCTGCTTGAGCACCCTGCTCTGTCCACAGGAACGGTGGAGATGCCTGGAGAACAAAAGTATCATTAGTGCCGGTTATGGTAAATGATTTGCCGACAAACCGGTCATTGGGCATTGTACCCACCCTGAGGTCGATTTGATATGTCCCCGGCGGCAGGTCTGGAACCTGGAAGGTGCCGGAGAACCTGCCGGCGGAATCGCCGGTCTGAGGAACGGTGATGGTGGGCAGGTTCTGGCTGATGAGTATATCGGTCGGCCCGAAGGTCAGCTCGGTGACCACATTCGGGGTGCAGTCGGTAAAGCCAGAACCGGAGAAGTCCACCTTCTTGCCCGGCTCGCCGAAGGCGGGGCTCAGGGTCAGCTGGGCCATGTTAAAGCCGGCCGGCGGCTGCACCATCAACTCCAGCGAGGCAAGCTGGGATGGCTGTCCGTCTTCCCAGCCCACAATATTTACCGGATAGACGCCGGTGGGCGCCATCATGCTGACGGTGAGGGTGAGAGTCCGGTTGGCCGACCCACCGGCAGGTACCGAGATAGCATTCCCTCCCGAAGCAGCGGTATTGGCGGGAAGTGTACCGAATTGGTAATCCAACCAAGAAGGCGCCCCCTCCAGGTCGAGGTTTACCGTCGGGCTGCCGCCGCCTATAGAAAAGATATTTACCGATGCCGATACCGAGTTCTGTCCCTCCTCGGTGGCAACGGTCACCGACTGAGGGGTTACCCCTAAAGTAAAGGTCGAGCCGGTACCCATTATCTGGAAGTCCTCCTCGGCGAAGTCCCCGGTGGCTGCAACGCGAGCCTCTATCCGGTAGTTGCCCGAAGGCACTCCGGGCGGGATGGCGAATGTGCCGGTAAAACCTCCTCCTTCGAGGACGGTTATCACCGACGGCACCGTATCTAGTACAGTCTCCGTGACCGCTTCCCTGACGATCACGGTCTCTCCTTCACACGGGACCGGAAAGTTGGAGCCGGTAATGGATATTACATCGCCTTCCTGACCATGGGTCTGCGAGAGGGCTATGCTGGGCCCCCACTCCGCCGGCGGTGGTACATCCAGGTTGATATCCACGTTCTTGACTATGGCCGGTGCGCTGCTGGTACCATCGATATTGATGTGGTACATATCCGGGTTTGCCCATTCCTCCACTGTTATAGTGAGCGTGGCGGATACCACATCCCCCGCCACCGGCGTTACGCTGGTCGGGTTGAGGCTACACTGTATCCCCGGTGGCGAGCCAGCCACCGTCAGGGAGACCGGCGCATCGAAACCGTTGACCGAATTGACATAAATGGTGACATTGCCGGTACTGCCCGGCCCTACCGACACGAACTCCGGCGAGGAGGACATGATGAAATCGGCCTCGGAGCCAGAGATGACGGTAATATCAAAAATGGCACTGCTTGATGCTGAACTTGCCTTCACGCCGAAGACACCACCGGGCATATCGGCCGGTATGGTGACCTCGACACCCCAGTTCCCGTCGGGCGCAATCTGGCCACTGGCCAGTGCCTGCCCTGCCTTGGGGCCTGAATCCCAGACGAGGTTGACTGCCTCATCGGGGGCGAACTGGGAGGCGAAGAACATGGTATTGCCGTCGGCGGGCACCACCGGAGGCGACGCCGAAAGCATCGGCTGGCCAGCGACGCCGACAATGACGGTGAAGAAGTACTCCCTCTGCTGCCCTCCATAGGCAGTGGTCTGCCCCTCAACACTGCAATGGTAAGCGCCGGAGGGCATCTGCGCCGCCGTACCCAGGTTGAGGGTTACCTGCGCCGTATCACCGGCGGCGATGGTCAACTGATCCATACTGAAGCTGGAATTGGACTGTATTTCAGGAGGACCGAGGAGGCTCAGCGCCACGGTACCGGCAAATTCGTTCACCGAAGATATATTGATGGTCTGCTGAGAGGTGCTTCCGGCAGCCAGCATAAAAGAAAATCGCCCCTCACTGTGGGCGATATCAAACCGTGGTAGATTGGCGGCAAGGGTGGTGCCGGAGGGGCTGTTGGACAGCCCGGACCAAGTGGGCACCTCGTCAGACGTCTTGATGGCAAAGAAATAGGCCGTCTCCGGGTCAAGCCCACCGACGACAAAGCTCTCCGCTTCGCCGGCCGCCTTCGGGGGCGGCATCCCCTGTACCGGCGTGGCCGCATCCCACTTTTGTTCGGTATCAATGGCTTCGGCGGCATAGCGCAGGGCATACTGAGCCGCCTGGCCGCTGGCACCGTCATCGCCGGGCGCAGTCCAGGTCAGGGGCAGGGAATCATAGGTGGCATCGCCCGTCGCCAGATCGGCTACTGCCGCCGGCGGGCCACTATCTTGGGCCTGCGGGGCCAGGGCAAGGTTCACTGTCGCCGGCGTACCGAGCACGGCGTCGATTCCCGTTTGGGTGGCATCGACATACCCACCCATGACCCCCTCAACCGTATATCCGGTATCGGGGGGGGCGGTGAGGGCATAACCGCCGTCAGCGCCGGTCGGCATGGAGCGGTATTCCAGCCCGGGCGAGCCGGGCTTATAGGCCCGGACTGCGGCGCCCTCTAGCGGGTCACTCGTAGAGCTATTCGTAAGGGTACCCTGGATAACACCCCCCGGGGCCATAGAGAAATTGACCGGCGTTACCTGGGCTTCAACGACAGCCTGGTCGAGCACCCCCTGGGAGACAAACCCGACCTTGCTGACAGATACCTGGTAGCCGGTGCCCTCGGGCACACTTACACTATATGCCCCACTCCCATCGGTGTTGCCGAACCAGCCGGGCTGCTGGGCACCGGACTCGCTGACAGAAATACTGGCACCTGGGATGGGGTCGCTATTGCTGCTGTCGGTAACCTGTCCGGCAATAGTGCCATCGGCCAAGGCCAGCAGCGGGACTGGCAGCAACCCGAAGATAAAAACGGCGACTACCACCAGGCTCAAGACGCGGCGAAATGACGCGGAACGAGCGGAACGATAGAGCTTTCTTAGCTTAAACATAAAACTGCCCTCCAGCGGTTAGTATTGACAATCATAGGTTGTTTTGACATCTGACAAGCCATATTGATACCATTAAAATGCCAACTGGCACTATTGTCACCCTGATGTTCAGTGCGTTGTCCAGGGCGAGGGTGAGGATGGCGTCCAGGTCCCACAGGCCACTGAGCGCCGCCGAGACCCGGCTCAGCGCCAGCAGCTCATGGCGGTGCCTATCCGGCTCCTGCCCCGCTTTCTCATTTATCGGCACCCTGTCCGGCTCGCCGTGTTTCTTTTCCCGAACCACTTCACCTCTCTCCTTGACCGGAAGGCCTGGGTTAAAGCCAGAGGACAACCTCGGTTTGCCCTGGCCGCCCTATCCTGACGGGTCATTGTTTTTGGGGTGAAATTCTACTCCGGGACGGGTGTTTTGTCAAATTGCCGGATTGGCGGGTTTCTGGTGGAGGCTGGTGAGCGGTCGGCGGGGGTCTATTTTGGGCAAGCAGGCATTTAAGCCGATGGGGTGGTAATGGCGGGGTGGAGTCGGGTATCCAGGCGGAGTCAGATATCGAGAGGAGGGCCGCTTATTTAGCTGCGACCCTCCTTATCCTTGTCCTCAGCAGGAGGCATGTTATTGACACGGTTGTCCGTATCGGCATCTTCGGAGGCAGGGGCGTCGGACGGCAGGTCAATGAGGTATCTATCCGCGGTGAAGGGTGAATAGCCATCAGCAATCTTCTCGCCGTCCTCCATAATCTCGAGGGCGGCGCCGGTGTTGGCATACAGCACTTTCAGATCAACACCGTATCTATCTTCGAATATCGGCTCAAGATACCCCCACAGGCCGGTGTCGTACAGGCTGCTGGTGGTTGCCATGAGAAGCTCTTCTTTAGCCGAACAGCCGAAGGCGCCGGCAATCAGCCCCGCGAGCACGAACACACCGATCAGGCAATATACTATCTTTCTCAGGTTAGCCTCCAGGTTCGAGATATAGAATACCCCTAATAAAATTCAGGGCACCTCGAAAGGAGGTGCCCTGAATAAAAGCAACATCATAACACCCTCTCCTTTCCAAATACGGGAGGCGCCACCGTTTCCGGCGACACCCTCTCGGCCAGCCTCCATGGGTATGACCTTTAGGAGGGAAGGCTCGGAGAGCAATATTCAGTTTTCAGAACAAAGTATAACATTTCCACGCCGTGAGCACAACCCCGCAGAGCCGCCAAATGGCCGGTACACCCCTATAAACAGGCTCCCCCCTCCGCCCACGGCGGAGGGGGGAGTTGGTGTGAGATTACTACACCGCCTTGGTTAGATTCTGGTTCGGGCGGCTCGTCTCCATATCCCGATGCCGAGGGTGGTAAACCCGGCAATGATAGCCCCCAGCAGCCACCAGTTGAACGACTTGGCAGGCTGTGGTTCTTCCGACACCTCCGGTGCCGCTGGCGGAGGCGCCTCCGGCGCCTCCGAAGACTCTGGCAACGGCGTTTCCGTCGGCTCTGCCTGTGGGTCAATGACCACCAGCGAACCGCCAAGCCCGTTTACATCCAGGGTAAAGGCCCCTGCTTCGCCCCTGGTTACGCTGAAGCTCACCGTCTGGGAAGCGCCAGCCTCAAGGACGACCTCTTCAGTGGCTTCCTCCACACCGTCTATCTTGAGGACTACGTTATACACGCCCTCGCTGCCGCCGGTATTGGCGACTAGTATGGAGATGGCGGCATTCTGGCCGACCTCGACCTCGGCCGGCGCCACGTTGAGGTCGGAGATGGAATAGGTTGCCGGCGCTGGCTCCTCTTTTATCTCTTTTATCTCTTCGCCTAGCAGGGCGAACTGGGTGAAATGGCTCACCCTGGCCGAGACCGTACGTGCTCCGGTATCCACCGTGCTCCTCAGGCTCAGCCATTCCGAGCCGTCCCAGTAGGCGATATATAGCTCGTCCTCGCTTACTCCTGCCGGCAATGCCTCGGGGTCGTAGCTGAGGGTCAGGGTTATCGCCGGCTCAAACCTGGCCCCATCCGGGCCGAAATCGTAGCCGCTGATAATGGCGCTATCCGTTGGTGGCTCAGGCATTGAGGCAACCTCGGTGGCTGATATGGAGTCCAAGGCCCCACCTTGCGCATTCAGCAGCCTCGTCAGCCTGGCTACCTCAAGCGAAGCCTCCCCGTCCGTGGTGGTTAGCAGGCAACTCGCCTCAACCACGCCGCGCCAGCTTACCCTGAGGCTGGTATCCCCGGTGAGCCCGCTGCGATTAACCGTAGTGGTAACCGCTCCGCCACCACCGCCCCCGCTCATAATCTGGGATGGAGGAGGAGCCGGCGTCGCTATCAGCGTCCACGAGCTGAAGTGGTCCGGGGCCGCATAGGCTATGTTGTTGACGGTATCAACCGTTGTCGACACCTCAGTCCAGGCACCCGTGTCCGGATCGAGGTAGGCAATCTTCAGGTTCTCCGGGTCGAGCCCGGCAGCGGCAAGCGCATCCGGGTCATAGGGGAAACCGAGTTCCCAATCAACACCGGCGACCGGCGCGCTGGAGTCTACGTTAGTTACCCTGCCCAGCATATCCGAAGCCCCCTCAGGCAGATCGCCGAGGGTATCCGGAGCAACGTCCATCTTTGCCGGGGTGATTATGCTGGCCTCAGCACCATCGCTGATGAGGTTATTAATCTTGACCTTATCGCCCCACGGCGCCTCCATATCCATCGGTGTGCTGGAGGTTATGGTCGACGGGTCAAGACGGGGCGAGGCATAGGTAGTCGTGATAGTGCCCGAAGGAGTGCAGATTACCATGACATCGGTGCTGTGCTCAACGGCCCCACTGGTGCCGGTTATCCTGAACACCCAGTTCCCCGGCTGGGCATCTTCGCTGGCGGTGAAGGTGACCGCCTGCTTACCCATGCTGGTGGCCGCCGACGGCGTCACGCTGCCGGCCTCATAGCTGATGGCCGCCGGCCACTCTGCCTGAGGGTCGCTCATGGCCACCGACAGGCTGACCTCTCCGTCGAAGCCATTAAAGGAGATTATGGTTACCTCCGACTCACCGGATGAGCCGGGCATGAGCGGCACGGTATCCGGGGCCAGGCTTATGGAGAAACCAGGGGTATTGGCAGGAGGCATAATCATTACCGTTACCTTCTGCGTCTGGGCAATACCTGCCGACACCGCCGAGATCGTCAGGGTATACCTGCCCTCGTCGGCATCCTCAGGCACGTTTATGGTAAGGGTGGCAGTGGTCGGGGTGCCGATGTTCGGCGTCAACGTTGACGATGGTGAGAAGCTATACGTCGCGCCGGATATCTCGCTGAGCCCGGACATGCCGAGTGTGACCTCGGACTGGAAGGCGCCCATCGGCTCAATCCTTGCCCTTAATTCGCCGGAGCCACCCTTGGGGATATTAAGTTGCATCGGGCTGGCATACAGCACGAAGGTGTTCACAGCGGAAGGCATCAGCCCGAATGGGCTGTCTAAAACAGTGCCACTGGTATCCCCGGTAGCTATCACCGGATATATACCGGCCGCCAGGGAAGGCGACGTTATTACAGCGGTAAAGGTACCATCCTCGGCCACGGTTATCGTCCCCGGCACAGTGGCAATGGTGGTGCCGGCAAAGGTTATCGTAACGGTCTCTCCGGCAGCAAACCCGGAGCCGGACAGGCTGACATCCGTATCAGACGGACCGCTCATCGGCGATAGGATTACGTTGGCCCCCGGGGAGGTTACCAGCATCCCGAGCGGCATCACCCGGGATATGGTGCTGGCCTCCACCTCAAGGGCGATATCACATGGCCCTATAGGCGTGGCGGCGTCGACCTCGATGAGGACGGTTACCATCAGGTCCTCACCGGGCACAGTTGCCACACCGATCGGGGCAACGATTTCCCTGATACCTCCAGGCGTACCGGAGTATTTGGCAACGGTATTTCCGGTGGCATCACTGAAAGTAGCGGTGACCCCCGGTGCCAGACCGCCGACGCCAAACCTCACAGCCTCTTTAAAGCCGTTCTTGGAGCTCAACCTGAAGGTAGTGGTACCGCTCTGCCCCTGGGCGACCTCAAGGAATGGCGGTGAGATGTCCAGGAAGAAGTCCGCCCCCTCAGATGGAACGATGCTGAACGGGACTTTGGCTGACAAGATGCCATCGGTGGCCTTGATAGTATAGGCCCCCGGAGGCACCTCGGCAGAAGGTGGCACCGTAATCTGGGTAGCCCAGGTCCCGTCATCCAGCACCTGGATGGTGCCCGGGGTTATATCGGCCGATTGCGGCGCGCCCGGTGGTGCCGCGGTCAGGGTGATAGTGGCACCCGGGGTGAACCCGGCGCCAGATACGCCGATGTTATCCCCAGACTTGCCACTGGGCGGGTTAACCGTGATAGTAGCATAACCCTCTCCCTCACCTATGTTCGGCATCACGCCGAAGCCAAGTGACACCACTATGGTTTCTGTGCCGCTGACACCGCGTATGCTGATGGGATAGGGGCCCGGTGTTGCCTCCTCGCCGACGCTCAGCACGACCGTGGCACTACCGGAGCTGCCCGGCGGTACGGTCACAACATTGCTCGGCGAGAACTCAGCCGTTATCCCCGGCGGCAAGCCATCAATATACAGGCTAACCGTGGTACTTGAGGTGCCTACCGATTGCACGTTAATCGTGGTCGTTCCCTGGCCGCCCTGAACCACCGGCGGCAGGTATGGCGGCGATGGCTTCAGGATAAAGGTAGTATCAACACCCTTGATAGTGAACGGCCTTGAGTCAAACATGTAATGACCATCGCCGGTCTCAACGGCAACGGTGACATCGTATGTCCCGGGGTCAAGGTCGGTGGGCATCAGGAAGACGCCATTAAAGCCACCGGTAGCGCTGGTGGCGAGGTCTGCCGGTATAACCACCGCCTGCCCAGCGAACTCTATGCTGGCGACACTCTGGCTTGCCGGGAATCCCGTGCCCGAGAAGGTCACCTTGAACTGTTTATCATTGTAACCCGCCGGCGCATAATTGGGCTCCAGCCTGAATTCGGGCTTCTGGAACTCAGCCGGCGGCATCACGCCAAAGCCGAACGGTATAACCCTGACTTCATCGCCACTTACGCCGCGAATAGTCAGCGGATAGTCACCCGGCGGGGTCGACCCCGTGGTCGTTATCGTCAGCAGGGTGCTGCTCTGCCCACCCGGGGAGACGCTGAGGGTGGAACTGTCAAAAACCCCGACCACTCCGGGCGGCAGGCCATCAAGGTATAGCTGCACGGTCACCGCCTGCCCAGCAGACTCAACATAAACGGTGGTCTGGCCGGAACTTCCCTGCGGCACTCCGCCTACAAAGCCGGGGGTCACCCTCAGGTTATAAGACACATTGGTGTCTCCCACCGAGAATGGTTTGGCGATAAACACCAGCGGCATCCCCTCTTTCTGGGCCTCTACCTCAATCATATACATGCCGGCTCCGTATCCAGTCGGTACGTTGAATACCAGAGTGAAGTCCCCATTGGCATCGGCTACCGTAGCCG
>CAZFCV010000028.1:0-11647 GCA_964517985.1 uncultured Dehalococcoidales bacterium
CTCTTTACCCGCCCGGGAGCGGAGATAGGCGGTGATAAAGCCGTCCAGCTCCCCATCCAGTACGGCGTCGGTATTGCCCGTCTGGTAATCCGTCCTGTGGTCCTTGACCATCCGGTAGGGGTGGAGGACGTAGCTTCTAATCTGGTTGCCCCAGCCGGCGGTGACGTGCTCCCCTTTTAGTTTCGCCCTTTCCTCCTCCTGCCTTGCCAGTTCCAGCTTCAGCAGGCGGGATTGCAGTATCCGGAGGGCAATTTCCTTGTTCTGGTGCTGGGAGCGCTCGCTCTGGCAGGTAACCACCAGCCCGCTCGGCAGGTGGGTGAGCCTCACGGCACTGCTCGTCTTCTGCATATGCTGCCCGCCGGGCCCGCTGGAGCGGAAGGTATCCACCTTGAGGTCTTCCGGGGCTATGGTGACATCAACGTCTGCCTCCGCTTCGGGCATGACCTCCACCAGGGCAAATGAGGTATGCCGCCCGTGGTCGGCGTCAAAGGGGGAGAGGCGAACCAGGCGGTGCACCCCGTGCTCCGACTTCAGGTAGCCGCAGGCGTAGTCTCCCCTCACCCCGATGATGGTACTCTTTATCCCTGCCTCCTCGCCGGGGGAGGTATCCAGCACCTCCGCCTGGTAGCCGCGGCGCTCCGCCCAGCGAAGGTACATCCGGAGCAGCATCTGTGCCCAGTCCTGTGATTCCGTGCCCCCCGCCCCGGCATGAATCGCCAGGAGGGCGCTTCGGGCATCATACTGGCTGGTGAACGCCATCTCCAGCTCTACCTCATCAAGCCGGGCGGCGATACTTTCCAGATGGGAGCCAATCTCGGCGTTGAGGGAGTCTTCCCCCTCCTCCGCTAGGGAGAGTAGCTCGGCGAGGTCGGCGACCTCCGCTTCCAGCCCCCGCCACCTTTCCACCACCCGCCGCTGTGCCGCTAGCTGGCGCATGATATTCTGTGCCTGGATTGGCTCAGACCAGAAGTCGGGCTGGGCAGACTCCTTCTCCAGGCGGGGAATCTCTTCTTCCCGGCGGGGGATGTCAAAGGTGCACCATTGCCATGGAGACCCGGTCCTGCAAGTCCTTTAGATTGTCCTTCCGTTCCTGCATCTGTCCTCACCGTGGATTTATTAAGGGTAAAGCCCGCTCTGGCAGCCAGCCGCCGCGGCGGGAGCCGGTCTTTCCCTCCCCAGATTGCCGCCGGCGGCAAGATGGGCAAGCCGCACCGGTTCCGGCAGGCGGTAGCCGCGGCACAGCCTTAGCACCCAGTACAGGGCAGCCTCCAGGCCAATCCGGTGGCCAGTGGAAACATAGACCGGCTTTGTGCCCGGCTTGGTGCGCAGTGCCGCGCCGATGGTCTCGCCCCGGTCTACTATCTCGGCATAGCTACCCGGCTCCGCCCCTGGCTCCTGGTGGCAGCCGCAGAGCAGCGATTTGGCGCAACCGATGGTTGGTATGTTCAAGAAAAGCCCGAGGTGGGAGGCAAGCCCCATGCGGCGGGGGTGGGCAGTCCCCTGTCCATCTACCAGGACAAGGTCGGGGGTAACGGTGAGCTGCTCGCAGGCAGCCAGTGTCAGCGGTGACTCGCGGAATGACAGAAGACCGGGGATATAGGGGAAATCAAGCCTGCCCCGGGCGGTTTTGACCTCCACCAGCTGGAGTTCGGGGTAGCCGAGCACCACCACCGCCCCGGTCGCCATCCCCCCCGCTCCGCCCGCGGAGATATCCACGCCGGCTATAAAGTGGGGGGTGGGGATTTCCCCGCTTCGTGCCACCTGAGCCGCCAGCCTTTGCTGGATGCCCCTTGCCTGGTGGGCAGTAACCTGCCAGCTATGCAGCCTCTCCACCTTCACCCCCTGATTATAGCCGTTGAGTAGCCCGGTGACAACCCTGTTTTGGGCATGTGCCGGTGGAGGGGCGAGGCTGGTTTTGTTGCCACCCCTTGCATCTCCAACCAAATTATGTTATAGTTGCTGGTGAACTTAGATTGATTGTGAAGTGGGTTTCATCCCCACTTTTTTGTTGTTGGGGAAAATAGGGGTTGGAGGTCATGAGCGGGCATGAAGAGTGATTTTCTGGTTGCTATCACTCAGCTCTCGGCGGAGAAGAATCTGTCCAAGGAGGTAATTATCGACGCCGTTGAGTCAGCACTGGTATCCGCCTTCAGAAAGGATAATTTTGCCACCAACCGCAATATCTCGGTCAAGATTGACCCGGAGACAGGCAGGGTAAAGGTGATGGCAGAGAAGACCGTGGTGGAGGAGGTGCTGGACAACCGCCGCGAGATGACGCTTGAGGAGGCGCACCAGACAAATCCCGAGGCACAGATTGGCGACGACCTGGAGGTGGAAGCTACCCCGGCTGATGCCGGGCGCATTGCCGCCCAGACGGCAAAGCAGGTTATCTTCCAGCGTCTGCACGAGGCGGAGCATAGCGCTATATTTGAGGAATATGCCCATCGGGAAAACGATATTGTCACCGGGATTGTGCAGCGTATTGAGCCAAGGCAAATCGGGGTTGACCTTGGCCGGGCGGAGGCAATACTCCCCGGAGCCGAGCAGGTGCGCAATGAGCGCTACCGGATAGGGCAGCGGCTCAAGCTTTACCTCCTGGAGGTAAGCCGGACCGCCAGGGGACCGCAGGTGATTGTTTCCCGTTCCCACCGGGATCTGGTGCGCCGCCTTTTTGAGCTGGAGGTTCCCGAGGTTTTTAACGGAACGGTGGAGATAAAGGGGACAGCCCGTGAGTCTGGCTACCGGGCTAAGGTGGCGGTAGCCGCCAGGCAGGAGGGCATTGACCCGGTAGGCTGTTGCGTTGGGCTGCGCGGTATCAGGATACAGAATATTGTCAACGAGCTGAACGGGGAGAAGATAGACGTCGTTGCCTGGAGCCCGGATGACACCGTTTTCATTGCCAACGCCCTCAGCCCGGCTAAGGTGGTGAGGGTACACCTGGATGAGGCGGAGGGGATAGCCACCGTGGTTGTCCCCGACAGGCAGCTCTCGCTGGCTATCGGTAAGGAGGGGCAGAATGCCCGGCTTGCCGCCAAGCTCACCGGGTGGCGGATTGACATCAAGAGTGCCTCAGCAGCGGATGCGGAGCAGCTTGCCGTTGCCGAGTCTCTGCCTAAAGAAGAAGCCGTTGAGGCACCTCCCGCTGAGGCGCTACCCGGAATTGAGCCGGCTCCGGTCTCGGCAGAGGTGCCTGAGGAGCCGGCGGAGCCGGCTCCTCCCCCTGAGGCGGAATACTCCCCGCCGGCGGTTCCCTTTGAGCCTCCGGTGGTGGAGGAGAAAGCCGAGGTTCGCTTTGCCGAGGATATCCTGGCACCAGCTCCGGTGAAAACCGAGGCTAAGGCGAAGAAGAAAAAGAAGGTGACCCGGGGCAAAGAGGATGTTGAGGGTGGCGTAAAGCTTAAGAAGCAGCGCCGGGTCCGGGAAGTCTTTGATGAGGAGGAAGAGGAGGAGGAGTATTAGCCCTCGCCCCATCTTTATGAAGCACACACCGCAGCGGACCTGTATTGCCTGCCGGAGAACAGCCGGGAAGAAGGAGCTGGTTCGCCTGGTACGCACGGCTGACGGCAGTGTTGAGGTTGACCCGGCGGGGAGGAAGGCGGGTCGTGGTGCTTACCTGTGCCGGGCACCGGAATGCTGGCGGATTGGGCTAAAAGGGGGGCGGCTGGAGCACGTGCTACGAACCACTCTTACCGAGGATGGTCGCCAGCGGCTTATAAGCTGTGGTGAAGAGATACTGGGAGCAGGTTGTGCCGAGAGCAGGTAAATCAGGGGAGATAAAAACGCCGTCATCAGGTTCGGGGAGCGCCGAGCCACGCGTGGTTGAGATTCCGGGTTCGGTGAGTGTCCGGCAGCTGGCGGAACTGCTCGGCGTCAGCCCCATAGAGGCTATCAAAAAGCTGATGCGCAACGGCATTGTTGCCAACATTAACCAGGTTATTGATTATGATACGGCAGCGGCGGTTGCTGCTGCCTCTGGCTATGAAGCCCGCCGTGCGCCGCAGATGGCGCTCAAGCTGGCGGGAGGGCTTAAAAGGCAGCAGTTCCAGGGTGAGGAAGCAAGTGGTCTGCGCCCCAGACCGCCGGTGGTTACCATTATGGGGCATGTTGACCACGGTAAGACCCGCCTGCTTGATGCCATCCGGCAGACCAATGTCATGGCGACTGAAGCCGGGGGTATTACCCAGCATATTGGTGCCTATCAGGCAGAGGTCAACGGGCAGAAGATTACCTTCCTGGATACCCCGGGGCACGAGGCATTCACGGCGATACGGGCGCGCGGCGCCCAGGTGACGGACATCGCCATTCTGGTGGTAGCCGCTGATGATGGGGTGATGCCGCAGACCATGGAGGCTATTGACCATGCCCGGGCGGCGGAGGTGCCTATTGTTGTCGCCATTAACAAGATTGATAAAGCGAACGCCAATTCGGAGAAGGCTATGCGCCAGCTGGCTGATGCCGGGCTGCTCGTTGAGGAGTGGGGGGGCGATACCGTCTGTGTTCCTATCTCGGCAAAGGAAAAGGTTGGTATCTCGGAGCTGCTGGAGAGCATCCTGCTTGTCGCTGAGATGGAGGAGCTCAGGGCAAACTCGTCTCTACCAGGGAGCGGGGTGGTTATTGAAGCTGGTATGAACCGGACCAAGGGACCGCTGGCGACAGTGCTCGTCCAGAACGGCAGCCTGAGACCGGGCGATGTGGTGGTGGTCGGCACTGCGTGGGGTAAGGTCAAGGCGCTGTTCAATGATGTCGGCAAGCGGGTTAAGCGGGCGGAGCCGTCAACCCCGGTTGAGGTTCTCGGCTTGGGCAGTGTTCCCCAGGCGGGGGATACCCTGACTGTTGTTCCTGACGAGCACCGTGCCCGGGCTTTAATAGAAGAGCGTCAGCAGGCGGCCTCGGCGTTACGCCGGTCGGTCAGCCTGAGCAATCTCTATACCCAGATAAGCAGCGGGCAGGTGAAGGAGCTTAACGTTATTCTCAAGACCGACGTCCAGGGCAGCATTGAGCCGGTGAGAGCCTCTCTGGAGCGCCTGAGCACGGACGAAGTCAAGCTCAAGATTGTCCGCACCGGCAGCGGTAACGTAACCGAGGGCGATGTTATGCTGGCGGTTGCCTCCAAGGGGCTGATTATCGGCTTTGGTGCCGGCATTGAAGCCGGAGCCAGGCGCATGGCGGAGACGGAGGGTGTTGATGTCCGTTTCTATGATGTGATTTACAACCTGGTGGACGATGTTGAGAAGGCGCTAAAGGGTATGCTGGAGCCCACCTATGTTGAGGTTATTGAGGGGCGGGGTGAGGTGGCGGCTGTCTTTTCTAGCGGCAAGAGGGGGAAGATAGCCGGCATTCGTGTTACCGAGGGCAAAGCGACCCGGGGAGTCCCGGTGCGGGTGTGGCGGGGAGAGGAGGTCCTGGCGGAGTCAACAGTCAGCAGCCTGCGCCGTTTTAAGGATGATGTTAAAGAGGTAGCTGCTGGCTATGAGGCTGGTATCGGCGTCAAGGACTTTGACGACTTTGAAACCGGTGACCGGCTGGAGTTCTTCCGCACGGAGAAGGAGGGGGGGTAATTGCCATGGCGTATCGTATTGAGCGGGTGAACAATCTCATTCGCCAGGAAATCAGCCAGTTGCTGCAACGCCAAGTCAAAGACCCACGACTTGGCAGTTTTGTTACTGTAACCGGGGTCTCTACCTCTCCGGATCTGAAATATGCCCGGATATTCGTCAGTCATATCGGCAATGAGGAGGAAAAGCAGCAGACAATGGGCGGGCTGGCGGCGGCTTCCGGTTTCCTCCGTAACGAGCTGGCGCAGCGTCTGGATTTGCGGCGTATCCCGGAGCTGAAGTTTCAGTGGGACGATTCCATTGAGCGGGGAGCCCGCCTCCTGAATCTGATAGACAGTGTTGCTGCCGATAATACCCCCGAACAGCCTGGTGACTAAAGCCGTGGATGGCATACTGAATATTGACAAGCCGCAGGGGAAGACCTCATTCCGTGTCGTTGCCGCCATAAGACGGCTGATCGGGGAGCGGCACGTGGGGCATGGTGGAACCCTTGACCCGCAGGCTACCGGCGTCCTGCCGGTCTGCTTTGGTCGGGGGACACGGGTAACCCAGTTTCTCGCCGATACCACCAAGTGCTACCGGGCGGAGATTGAGCTGGGGGTGACCACGGATACCTACGATGCCTGGGGGGAGGTCAGCGACCGGAGAGACCCCCCGCCCATCACCCGGGAGCAGCTAGCCGCAGCGCTGGCGGTATTTGTGGGCGAGATTGCCCAGACCCCGCCAATGTATAGCGCCGTGAAGCACCAGGGCCGGCGTCTCTATGAGCTGGCGCGCCAGGGGATAAGCGTTGACCGCAAGAGCCGGCGGGCGGTGGTGCACAGTTTGCGGCTTGTTAGCTGGCAGTCACCCCGAGCCACCATAGAGGTTGTCTGCGGGAAGGGCACCTATATCCGCTCCCTGGCACATGATCTGGGGCAGGCTCTGGGCTGCGGCGCTATCCTGACGGGGCTGGTTCGCCTGAGGTGCGGCCCCTTTGCCCTGGGTGATGCCGTTTCCCTGCCGGAGCTTGAGGAAGCCGTCCGTGGTGGCTACTGGGAGGACTTCGTCTACCCCATAGATACCGTGCTTCTGCCCTGGACGGCTATCGTGGTCAGTGTTCCCACTGCTGATGCCATAAGGAACGGCCGCCCGGTGGCTTTTGCCGACCGGGGGGTCCCGGTTGAGGAGCGCTGCCGTGCCTACACCAGCGATGGCTCCTTCCTCGGCGTGCTGCGTGTCAACCGGGAAGCCGGGCAGTGGCAGCCGGAGAAGGTATTTCTCTAGCCTGCCGATGGCTATAAAGCCTTGACAGCTTGCGTATAATTAGAGTATAGTCCCGAAGGTGTCCGATAAGGAGGTGGAGTAAGTTGCAGGCTTATTGCTTCAAGTGCAGGGCGAAGCGGGAGATAAAGAACGCGCAGCAGGTTACCCTGAAGAATAAGCGGCCGGCAACCAAGGGTGTTTGCCCTGTTTGTGGCACCCAGCTATTCCGGATTGGTAAGAGCTAGCTGGCTCTTTGCCGGTGATGCTGACGGTATGGTGTGCCTGCTGGCTAGGTAGGGGTGTAGGGCAGCCTCTGGATGAGTTCGGTGGGGTTGGCCTCTAGAATTTGCTGGCAGGCAGCGTCATCCAGACCGGCACCACGGCTGATGAGATTAGCCAGATAAGGGCTGAGCAAATCCTCCTCGCTGTGGGCGTCAGAATTCAGCAGGAGCCTGGCACCAGCCTGCCGGGCTACCGAGGCGATGTGGCCATTGGTCAGGCAGTGCCCTTTTCGGGCGCTGATTTCAAGGAAGATGCCGCCAGCGGCAGCAAGTTCAGCTTCTTCGGGGCGGATAAGACCGGGATGAGCGAGAATGTCAACGTGGGGGCTGTGGAGTGCGGCAAGGTTGGAGCCCTCTTCTACCGGCTCCACAATCGTCTCGCCGTGAGCCACGACGAGCCATGCCCCCAGTTCTTTAGCCTTTTTGGCGGCTTCAGCGATGGCATTAGCGGGGACATGAGTAAGCTCAATACCGGGGATAGCCAGGATATCCCAGTGGGCGCGCGCCAGGGCACAGACGGCAACCGTTTCCGGGATTATGCGGCTAAGCTCAGCCGGGGAGGCGTGGTCAGTAAGGGCAATGGCGCGATAGTTGTTGACATGGGCGCGCCGGATTAGCTCAATCGGAGAAAGGACGCCGTCACTAAGGGAAGTATGGGTGTGAAAATCATAGACCATATCTCACCTCACCTGAGGATAACATAATACCGATATTTTGGGCAAGCCTCTGGCTTGCTGATATTGGAAAGGAGTAGCCGGACTGTGGGAAGGATAAATGTTGCCATAATTGGGGTTGGTAATTGCGCTTCGTCACTGGTTCAGGGTGTTTACTACTATCAGAAGGCGGACGAGAACCAGTTTGTCCCCGGACTGATGCACGTTAATCTGGGCGGCTATCATATCAGTGACATCAATTTCGTGGCTGCCATTGATATTGACAAAAACAAGGTGGGCCGGGACCTGGCGGAGGCAATCTACACCCCGCCCAACAACACCATCAAGTTCTGCGATGTGCCGCCTACCGGGGTTAAGGTGGAGCGGGGCATGACCCATGATGGCCTGGGGAAGTACCTGTCACAGATAATCAAGAAGGCTCCGGGGCCCACCGCCGACATCGTTAAGATACTCAAGGAGACCGGGACCGACGTGGTGATTAACTACCTTCCGGTGGGCAGCGAGGAGGCGACCAAGTGGTATATTGAGCAGGTGCTTACCGCCGGTTGTGGCTTTATCAACTGCATACCGGTCTTTGTCGCCCGGGAGAAGTACTGGCAGCAGCGCTTTGAGCAGAGGGGGCTGCCGGTTATTGGGGATGACATAAAGTCACAGGTTGGCGCCACCATTACCCATCGCGTCCTTACCCGCCTCTTCCGGGACCGCGGCGTCCGGCTGGAGCGCACCTATCAGCTCAACTTCGGCGGCAATACCGACTTCTACAATATGCTGGAGAGGGAACGGCTTGAATCCAAGAAGATATCCAAGACCACGGCGGTAACCTCTCAGCTTGATTACCAGCTTGACCCGGATGACATCTACGTTGGCCCCAGCGATTATGTCCCCTGGCTCAAGGACCGCAAGTTCTGCCATATTAAGATGGAGGGGCGCACCTTTGGCGATGTCCCCCTTAATCTGGAGATGAAGCTTGAGGTATGGGATAGCCCCAACTCCGCCGGGGTGGTTATTGATGCCATCCGCTGTTGCAAGCTTGCCCTGGACCGCGGGCTTAAGGGGGCACTGGTGGCTCCCTCCGCCTATTTCATGAAGTCGCCGCCGGTCCAGTATACCGATGATGAAGCCCACAGAATGGTGGAGAAGTATATCGCCGGCAGCCAGGAGCCCGGTGGCAAGCCGTCACGCAAACCGGCAGGGTAGGTGCAGGTAGCAGCCAGCAATGAAGATAGCACTTGTCTCCCCCTATGACTTTGCCTATCCCGGTGGTGTTGTTCATCATATCTCGGCGCTGGAGCGCTACTTCACCAGGATGGGGCACGAGGTCAGGATTATTGCTCCGGCATCCAGGGCGGTCACCAATATTGGCGACCGCTTCATACCTATTGGTAAGCCCCGCCCCATCCCCACCAGCGGCTCCATTGCCCGTATTACCATATCCCTCCGGCTTGCCTCCAGAATAAAAGAGGTTCTCGGTGAGGAGAATTTTGATATTATCCACCTTCATGAGCCTTTTATGCCCATGCTGTGCAGCGCGGTGCTGCGCTTTTCCGATACCGTCAGTGTCGGCACCTTTCACGCCTGCCGCGGCAGACCGAGCTACAACTTTGGCTGGCCCATTACCCCGGTGCTTCTGAGGAGGCGAGCCCGCAAGCTTGATGGCAGGATTGCCGTATCCCGGCCCGCCCTGGATTTTGCCCGGGAGTATATCTCCGGCTATTACGAAGTCATTCCCAACGGCATAGACCTGGAGCACTTCTCCCCCGACGTATCTCCCATTGAGGAGTTCGGCGACGGCAAGCTGAACCTCCTCTTTGTTGGTCGCCTGGAGAAGCGGAAGGGCTTAAATTACCTGCTTAAAGCCTATAAGCAGGTTCATGAGGAGGTTCCCAACTCGCGGCTGATTATCGTTGGCCCCGGTACCAGGCTGCGGCGCAAGTATGAGAAACAGGTCCGACGGGACAAACTGGAGGATGTCGTCTTTGTGGGCTATGCCTCCTATGATGAGCTGCCACGATACTATAAGACCGCCGATATCTTCTGTGCCCCGGCTACCGGCAGGGAGAGCTTCGGTATTGTCTTGCTGGAGGCGATGGCTCTGGGCAAGCCGGTGGTCGCCTCAAATATAGAGGGCTATGCCAATGTGGTGACGGATGGCGTTGACGGAGAGCTGGTGCCACCGAGGGATGTCGGGGCGCTAGCCCGGACTCTAATCTCCCTTATGGCTGATGAGCCGCTGCGGCGGGAGATGGGGGTCAGGGGGAGAGCCAAAGCCATGGATTATGGCTGGGGACAGATTGCCCAGAAGGTGTTGAATTACTATACCAGGGTGCTTGATGAGTCTCCACGGCAGGGAAAACGCTGCCCGTCTGAGGCTTTATCCCCCCTGGTTTAGGCAATGGTTGATGGTTAAGTTAACTGGGGTTCGCAGGTCAGTAGCCTACTATCTCACCGAACCGCCGGTGCGGCTCCTGGCGAAGACGCCGGTGACCCCCAATGCCCTTACCTGGTTCGGCTTCTTTCTAGCCGCCGGTGCGGCAGCACTGATTGCTACCGGGCACCTTGTTGCCGCCGGGTTTGTCGTGCTGAGCGCCGGTTATTTTGATATCCTTGACGGCGCCCTTGCCCGCCGCACCGACCGGACAACCCGCTTTGGCGCTGTTCTTGACTCAACCCTTGACCGTTTATCGGAGGCGGTGCTGCTCCTCGGCATCTGCGCGCTGTTCCTGCTTACCGGGGGGCAGCTGCTCCTTTTTGCCTCCCTTGCCCGGGAGTGGGCGGTATTGCTCGTCTTTGTTGCCTTGGTCGGCTCGGTGCTGGTGAGTTATATCCGGGCTAGAGCCGAGGCAGTGGGTGCGGAGTGCCAGGTGGGGCTGTTTACCCGGGGGGAGCGGGTGATTGTCCTGATTCTGGGGCTCTGGCTAGACCAGCTTGTTCTTGCCCTGGCTATTATTGCCTTACTCAGCTTTATCACCGTTGGGCAGCGGCTGTTTCATGTGTGGCGGCAAATAGGGGACAGCCGACCTTGAGCCCCCTTTGTTCTGGAGCCCCATTTGTGGTATATTCTATGAGGGTAAAAAACGATGAGTGATAAGACCTTTGAGCGGAGTGCCATCATCCTGACGGCGCTGGTTGTATTGTGGATAGCTCTGGGTATAGTCTTTGGAGCGATGGACTGGGGGTGGGTGGTGGTGGTTGGCATCATTGTTGAGGTTATCGGTATTGGTGTCTTGCTCTACTATTGGGGCAGGCATTACATGGCTAGGGAATAGTCACTAGATTGCGAGGAGAGTAGTGCCAGCAATTGCTGTTATTGGTGGTCAGTGGGGGGATGAGGGCAAGGGCAAGATAGTTGACATCCTTGCTCAGGAGGCAGAGGTAGTTGTCCGTTTCTCCGGCGGGGATAATGCCGGGCATACCGTGGTTAACCCCCAGGGCGAGTTCAAGCTGCATATCACCCCCGCCGGCATTTTTTCACCCCGCGCTACGTGTATTATTGGTAACGGCGTGGTGGTCAACCCCGCCGTGCTGCTCGGGGAGCTGGCCCAGCTGAATGAACGAGGTGTGGATACCACCCGGCTCTTCATCAGTGACCGGACTCACCTGATTATGCCCTATCATATCCTCCTTGATGGTCTGGAGGAGGAGTGGCGGGGAGGGAAGGCGCTGGGCACCACCCGCAAGGGGATTGGCCCTGCCTTTGCCGATAAGGTAGCCCGCTGCGGGATTAGAGCCGGCGACCTTTTAGACCGGGAGGTGCTGCGGGAGCGGCTTTCCTCCGCGCTTGATTCTAAAAACACCGTCCTGACCAAGATTTACGGGGCTAGCCCGCTATCGCTGGAGGATATATACCAGCAGTACTGTCACTACGGGGAGCGTCTTGCCCCCTGTATCCGGG
>CAZFCV010000029.1:0-11486 GCA_964517985.1 uncultured Dehalococcoidales bacterium
ACGATAGCGGGAAGTCACCCAGCTTCAACATATCCCCTATGGTATGGCTGAGGGCGATAACCCGGTCGGGCAGTTTCCCCCCATATCCGGGGTGAGCCCGATAGGGCTTGCCCAGCTCCGGGCTGTCCTGAATGTAGTCAAGGCAGAGACGCTCCCCCACCAGCGCCCTGTCCATCTGCCGGTGGCTGACCCGAAACCAGTCCTGCCCGGCAAGCCTCATACCCCTTATCCCGGCATCGCTATCCATCTTGTGGGTATGCCCGTAAGCCATGTCAACTATGAGGGTATCGGCAATCCAAGCCCCCTCCCAGACATCAGACAGGTAGTAGAAAAGCAGTTCCGCCAGCTTGGGCACCTTCTTGGAGTCATCAATAAGCTTCAGTGCCCGCAGAGCCACCCAGGAATGCGCCTGCTGTTTCATGCCCCCTCACCCCCACCGGTATAACTTCGCTTATTGCCACCCAGTCTATGCCCACCATCGGCCAATGTCAAACCCCACCCCCGGCGCCGGCAGCACTACGAGCCCCAGCCTCTTTGACAACCAGTGCCGCAGATGCTAGAATTCTCTCCCCAGCCGCTCCGGGGCAAACGTAGAGCCCGTCTGCATGGAGGAGGTGAGGGATGAAAATACTGCCGGAATCAGCCAAAGTGGTCCTGAAGAACTCCCATGCAACCCTGACGTGGATGTGGATAATTATCATGGTCTTAGCCGTGGAGAAAGCGGTTGAGAATTTTATCTACTGCATTGACCCGGTTACCGGAAATGAAATACTGAGAGACTGGCAGTACCTCAACCTGCAGGATGTTTTTCTCTTCATCATATTCATCACCACCGCGGTGCGGTTCTACCACGGGGAGAGCCGCTACCTGGACAGGACATACCTGGAATCGCAACTGGAAACGTTTCAGGCGGAAAGCTACTCCGCCCGATACCGGTTCTTTGATTTCTACCTTCTCCTGTCTCACGCCATCCTTTTCTATGCCCTGGCTGCCTTTGAAAGGCAGCTGGTGGGGTTCTTCTATATCTATACCGCCCTCCTCGTCCTCAATGTCATCTGGCTAGGGATAGTGTGCTGCCGGGAGCCGATTAAGGCGGAACTGCGCTATCCACGCCGGTGGATTATCAACAACACCATCCATGCCTGTCTGCTGATTATCCTCTATTTTGCCACCAACGGCTTGACCGCCGGCAACGCCTATATCGTCTTTTTCGTGCTGGCTATGAGCAATACATTCTTTGACTACTTCACAACCTGGCCCTATTACTTCCCCCCCATTAAAGGAGAAGAAGCCAGAGAGCCGGGAAAGAAAAAGGCGGGCAATTAAAACGCCCTCAAGCCACCGGGAAAAGCACCGCCGCTCTTATTGCTGTTCTCCCCGGGGGGTGGGGTGCCCTCCCCCGCCCGGGAGAGATTCCAGCTTGACAAAGATAGCCTGGCTATCTAAAATGTCTATTAATAGCACAGTTGAACTCTGTCCCTCTCATTGATGATGTACACCTGGGCACAACGTAAAAAAGGCTATTTCTCTGCTGAGGGCACCGGAAAAGGCAGCTTTTAGCAATCATACTGTTATCAACCAAATAGTGGTGAACCACGGAGGCAAAAATGGCGGAAAAAAAGAACCCGGGAAAGGGAAGCGAGGGAGAGAGGACATTCATAAAAGGGATTGGCTTTATTGGGGCTGGTGCCGGCGGGCAGTCAACGATGGTGGATGTCAAGGACGGCAAGATAGTCCGCATTAGACCGCTCCACTATGACTGGAAGTATAAACCGGAGGAGCTGGGGCTCTGGGAGATTGAGGCACGGGGGAAGAAGCTCAAAGCACCGACCAAGCAACTGGCATCCCCCCTCGCCCTGTGCTACAAGAAGCGCGTCTACTCCCCCAACCGGATTCTATACCCGTTAAAGAGGGTGGACTTTGACCCCAACGGGGAAAGGAATATAGCCAACCGCGGGAAGAGCGGTTATGTCCGCATCTCCTGGGATGAGGCTCTGGATATAATCGTGAGCGAGATAAATCGGGTAAGGGAGAAATACGGTCCCTACGCCGTATTCGTCCAGGGAGATGGGCACGGGGAGACAAAGATAGTACACGGCTGCCACGGCTGTCAGTGGAAGCTGCTCAGCCTCCTCGGCGGCTACACACTACAGGTAAGGAATCCGGATAGCTGGGAGGGGTGGTGGTGGGGGGCAAAGCATGTCTGGGGAATGGAGCCGGTTGGGCAGCTGCTCCAGTCCAACACCATCGTTGATGTTGCCCAGAACGGCGAGCTTCTCCTCCACTGGGGGTGTGATGCCGAAACGACGACCTGGGGGTGGGGAGGGCAGGTAGCCAGCAAGCTGCTCTACTGGTTCACCGAGCTGGGAATAAAGCAGATATTCGTCTGCCCCGACCTGAACTACTCGGCAGCCGTCCATGCCGACAAGTGGATACCGATACTGCCCAACACGGATGCGGCATTGCAGCTTGCCATAGCCTATGTCTGGATTACCGAGGATACCTATGACAAAGACTTTATCGCCACCCACACCATCGGCTTTGACAAGGTCAGGGACTACGTGCTGGGAAATGAGGACGGCATCCCCAAGACGCCGAAGTGGGCGGAACCGCTCTGCGGCGTCCCGTCCCGGATAATCAAGGCGCTGGCAAGGGAGTGGGCAAAGAGAAGGACGTCAATAGGGCACTGTAACGGCGGCTCCTACATCCGGGGACCGTATTCCACCGAGCCGGCACGGCTGGAGTGCGTCCTGCTGGGGATGCAGGCTATCGGGAGGCCCGGGGTGCAGCAGGTCCGGTTTATCGAGTGGGGCAATTTTGGCATCCAGGCGGACATGGCTGTGCCCAGAACCAAGTTCATGCCCGCCCCGATGGCGGCTTACACCGGGTGGGATAACTTCAACCCGGCGCTCACGCCAATGCAGATGATACCCAAGGACAAGGTCCCTGATGCCATCCTCAATCCGCCCGTCACCTGGTACGGCGGGCAGATGCTGTTCGTCGAATCCGAATACCAGTTCATACAGTCCACCTACCCCATGGAGGGCTGCTCCGAGGTGCATATGATATGGACGGACTCGCCCTCCTGGATGACCAGCTGGAACCACGGCAACGCCCTGATAGACGCCTACCGGAGCCCGAAGATAGAGTTCATCTTTGGCGAGCACCAGTGGTTTGAGAACGAGATAATGTTTGCCGATATAATCCTGCCCGTTAATACCAAGCTTGAAGAGCTGGACATAGCCGCCGACTTTATGGGCGGGCAGGTCAAGGGGATACTCTACGAAGAGCAGTGCGTTGAGTCGCTGGGGGAGTCCAAGAGTGACTACGATATCGCCTGCCTGATAGCGGAGAGGCTGGGTATTCTGGAGGAGTACACCGATGGCATGAGCATTGAGGAGCGCATAAAGTTCGGCTTTGACCACTCCGGGGCAGGGGACTATATCAGCTTTGAAGACTTCAAAGAGAAGGGCTACTGGACTGCCCCGATACACCCCGATTGGGACTGCTACCCGCGCGGCTTGAGCGCATTCTACAAAGACCCGGAGAACAACCCCCTGGAAACGCCGACCGGCAAGATGGAGTTCTACTCCGAGGCACTAGCCACCTACTTCCCCGACGACGAGGAGAGACCGCCCTACCCCAAGTGGATACCCTGCGGTGAGACACACCAGGAGAGCCTGCTCTGTGAGAACGCCCGGCAGTACCCCCTGCTCGTTGTCTCCAATCACCCCCGGTGGGGGGTGCATGCCCAGCACGATGACGTTACCTGGTTCCGGGAGATTAAAACCTGCAAGATAAAGGGGCCTGATGGCTACCTCTACCACACCGTCTGGATTAACCCCAAGGACGCCGCCGAGAGGGGTATAGCCGACGGAGACGTGGTCAAGATATACAACGATAGGGGGGCTACCCTCTGCGGTGCCTATGTCACCGAGAGGATGATGCCCGGAGTGATATCCTCAGACCACGGGGCGAAGTATGACCCGATAGTCCACGGGGAGCTTGACCGGGGGGGCGCCATCAATATCATATCCCCCCACAATACAACCTCCAAGAATTGCGCCGGGATGGCAACCAGCGGCTACCTGGCGGAGATGGAGCGGGCAAACCTTAATGAGCTGCAGAGGCAGTACCCCGAGGCATTCCAGAGACCGTTCCACCCGACCGCCGGGCCCATCGTGGACGCCTTCCTCCATAAAGAGAAATAGCCCGGGCAAAGCCCGGACACAGAGGGACAATCTAAAGAATCAGGGGCTCAGGAGATACCTGAGCCCCTTTTTTGATGCTACTGGCTAACCCGGGCACTACCCGCCGGGTTTCCCCCTTCTCCGGACATGCCGGATTTCAGCAATGTAGAGGCGATGGTAGTTCGCCGCGCGGGTTCCATACCGGTAGTGCCCCGCCAGAACATCTTCGGCAAGCATGTCCGGCGGGATATCACTCCTGCCGACGACATGACACTCGTATGTCAGCGGGCAGCCCGTCAGGGCAATACCCTCCACCGTCCCGGCAGGGGAGACGGCTATCCCCAGCGCCTTTATCTTGTCCACGTCCCGCCCGCTGTTGTTCCCGCAGAAGTCCAGCACGTTACCCATATCGGGGGCGGGCACATTCAGCGTAAAAGCGCCGCTCTCCTCAATAAGGCTAAACGTGTAGCGCGTGGGGCGCACCATCACCATACAAACCGGGCGGTTCCACACCACGCCAAAGGTTGCCCAGCCAACCGTCATGACATTGGCACGGCTACCCGACCCCGCCGCCAGCAGCAGCCCGGGGCGGGGCAGAAAGCCAAGGGTATAATTAAGTGTATCGGCATCCATAAACTGCTGGCTATCCATTATCTAAACCTGCGGTGGCAGATAGATTTTGGCGCGGGCATCGGGGATAGCCTTTCTGCCAAGCTCCTCCAAGCCGTCCACCAGCGAGGGTAATTTTGCCGCCGGTATCCCCATGAACATTATGTCCTCGCCCAGGTCAGAGATAGCCCGGCAGCCGTAGCACCCCAGGGAAGCGTTCAGCTCACCGGTGGTGCAGGGGTAGAGGGTCGTCTCCACGCACTGGGCATTATAGGAGCCCATCCGGAAGCTGAGGCGCTTTCCGGTATAGAACGCCGATGCCATGCAGAGCCACATCATGCTCTCCGGGGGAGCCATAACCACCACCACGTCCGGCTTCATAACCGCCTCTGCCAGCGGCGTGACCAGCGTCGCCCGCACCGAAAGTCCGGGGAGGCTGGGACGTTCCGCAACCAGGCGCTGCGCCGCCTCAATGGAAGCCACCTTGCCCAGCCGGACGTAGACCTCCCCGCTCGCCAGCTTGGGGGGGAGCTCGGTTAAGCCCAGGATAGAGGTACCGTCCGGGCAGGCGTGATGCTCGGGCGGCATCAAAAGGCTCTTGCCGCGGCGGGCAAGCGTCAGCGACTGGCAGTAGCGCAGCCTGACGCGCGGCACCGGCACGTGGGGCAGGGGAACCCCATGAGGAATTAACGTTACGGCAACCGGCTTCCAACGCAACCCCAGCACCCTTTCCAATCCCTCCGACAGGTCGGCATATTTCTTTTTTTCACCTTCATCAAGGGGTATAAAGGGTGTCTCATTCTCGTCATCTATGTAGCGCTTCTCGGGGAGGGACTGGGTCAGGGTAATCGCCCACTCCGGGCACTTGGCAACGCAGGTATTGCACGCCCAGCACTCCTCCGGGCGGGTGGCGCGGGCAACCCTCCGTCCATTTACCTCCACCAGGTCAAAGACCGAGGTGGGGCAGAAATCAACGCACCACCGGCAGCCGTTGCATCTTTCCTCGTCTATCTCAATCCTGATCATCAATATCTCCTCTGGGGTCATGCTCTTCGTTGGGCGGGGTGCTCACCACCAGACCCGACTCGGCTATCCACGCCGCCGTCCGCCGCGGCAGATAGACACCGGGCTGGAAATAGCTGGCGTGCGTCATGGCATTGATTACGGCAATAATATGCGCCAGGTCTTCCATGTTATCCACGTCAGGCTGGGTCTCCAGCAACGCTGTCGGAATCTGGCGGGCAGAAGCAATGCTGATTATAGCCTCCAGAGCCGGGATGCCCCGCATGTTGTAAAAGACACCGGTGAAGTCCATCGGAGCCTCTGCCGTCAGCCCGACCAGCGATACCCCGGCTGCCTGGCAGGGCGCCACCACCAGGGCACCCCTCTCCGAGCCGGCATCCAGATAGGCAAGCCAGCGAAAGGCACGGTGGATAAACTCCGGAGAGATGGTCGGCAGGTCGCCGCCGATGCACACCACCGAGTGGTAGCCCCGGTCAAACAGCTGCCGGTAGTGGTGGTTGAAATGCTCGTCAAAGCTCCGCCCCCGGTCAACCATGTAACGGATGGTGTCCGCCTCGGGGAACTCTGCCCCGAAGATTGCCTGAAGCTCCGGCTTCTCACTCTCCGGGGTGCACGATATAAAGAAGTGGTACTCGTCCCGGCCATCACCGCCGCCCGCCTCCTGCCGGCATAAGTCCAGCGCCTGAAAGGCGGCGGTAGCCACGTCAAGCATCGTCGCCCGATAAAGAGCCGCCGCCTCCACCCCGGTCAGCGACCCGCCGTGCTTCCCGGTAAGGCGCGTCTTGGTAGCACCGGGCTGCGGCGACTTGGTAAACAGCGACAGGGCATGCTTCCGGCTCTTCATTACTCCTCCCCGCTCAAGGCTCCCTTCTATCATTTTAGCAAATAATCCCCGATGCCACCTGCTGCCTGATTTCGTCCAGGAGGTCAGCCCTCCCCTCCGCCACCAGCCTGGAGACCACCCCCGGCGCGGTGTAGAAGTCCCGGTAGGCTTTAACCAGATATTCTCTTAGTTCCTCCGGGGGTACTTCCCGGTTCCTTATGTTGGGTATGCCGTAGGCGATATCCGCCCAGCTATCCGCCAGCAGCGTGCCCTCCCTCTTTGCCATCTCATAGACCGGGCTGCCGGGATACGCCGAGATTAAGAAGAACTCGGCGAAGTCAAGCCCGAGCTCAGCGGCAAAGCGGATGGTCGTCTTCAGCTCCCGCCGGGTCTCGCCGGGGAAACCGAGTATGAAGAAGCCCCAGGTCCGTATGCCGGCATCCCCCGCCCACCGCACCGCATCCGCCATCTGCCGGGGGGTCTCCCCCTTTTTCATCAGGTCAAGGACACGCCGGCAGCCGGACTCAATCCCATAGAAGATGCCCCGGCAGCCCGCCTCCGCCATTCCTGCCAACAGCTCCGGGGTGACGGTATCCGCCCGGGAGCTGCACGACCAGGTGACGTCCAATCCCCTCTCCTTTATCCCGCGGCAGACATCGGCAACCCGCCCCCGGTCCAGGGTAAAGAGGTCGTCAACAAACTCAAAGGCACGCATATCGTATTCGGCTACTATATGCCCTATCTCGGCGACAATGTCCGCCGCGCTCCTTGCCCGGTATTTCCTGCCCGCTATGGAGGGGGTGGCGCAGAAGGCGCAGCCAAAGGGGCAGCCACGGCTGGAGACAATAGAGGCGGTGCGGTGCGGTCTGCCCCCGGCGGCATACACCTCCATGGGGAGCAGGCTCCTTGCCGGGAAGGGCAGGCTATCCGGAGCGGCTACCGGGGGGCGGGACTGGGTCAGCACAATATCCCCGCCCGCTCTAAAGGCAAGCCCCCTCACTTCCGACAGGTCACCCTTTCCCTCCAGAGCCAGAGCCAGCTCCACGATGGTCTTCTCACCCTCGCCGATAGCGACGGCGTCCAGCTGCGGGCACTCCGTCAGGGTCTCTCGCGGCAGGAAGGAGGCATGGACGCCGCCCAGGATGGTGAAGGCACGGGGAAATAGCTCCTTACCTGTTCTTATGGCACACAAACCGTCATATATTGTCGTTGTCGTTGCCGTGGTGCCGATGATGTCCGGGGCTTCCTCAAGGAGGCTAGCCCGCAGCTCGTCTTCACCATAGCCAAGAGCCTGGGCATCAATTATGCTAGCCGCATAGCCCGCCTCTTGCAGTGCCGCCGCCAGGTAAGCCAGCCCCATATTGGGCGCGGTACAGCTGAAAAACTCGCCGGAGGGGAAGGTGCTTGCCCTTACCGCCCGGGGGTTAATGAGAACAATCTTCACGGCGCGCCCCGCTGCGGAATATGAATCATGGGCAGTGGCTGGCAGCTAGCCCGGTTAAAGCAGAAATCACATTCCTCCCGCTGCACCACGGAGACGCTATCCCAGCCGGTCGCTTCAAAGCCGAGCGACCGGTAAAAGGGAACGGCGTAGCCCTGCGCCACCAGCGCCACCGGCTTATCATCGGGGATGATACCCTTGAGAAGAATCCCGCCGATACCCTGCCTCCGGCGCTGCCGGGCAACCACCAGCGGGCGCAGCATCATGATATCCCCCTCGTCCTCCAGCCGCCCGCAGCCGACAATGGTATCGCCATCAACCGCCAGCGTATAGTCCTCCGGCGGGTCGTCATAGCCAAAGCCCGCCTCCGCCAGCATGGCGATGAGTGCCCGGCGGTCGCTATCAGTGGCTCTGCGTAATTCTATCATTCTTTCTTCTCCTCACCAGCCCGGTATACCCGGCAGCTCAGGGAGCGATAGCTCCACTGTCCCAGTACCGGGTCGCATTTCTCTACATCGGCGCTGGTCAGCAGGTTGGCGTTTGACCGCCATAGCCCGCCCAGCGACGGCTCTTCGGACGGCTGCTCCGGGTACCACCAGCCGAACTCCACGCTCACCACGCCGGGCAGCATATCCGCCACCCCCAGCCGGTGCTGGATGCGCCCCCGGGGGGTCTCCACCCAGATGCGCTCGCCGTCCCGCAGACCGAGCCGTCCGGAGGTAGCCGCCGCCATCTCGGCAACCGGCTCCGGGCGGAGGCGGCGCAGCCTCTCTACCTGACGGAACCCGGTGGCGTAGTAGGGCTGGTGACGGACACCGGTTATCAGCGCCAGGGGGTAATCGGGCGACTCATCGTCAGGGGGCACATAGCCCGGCAGCGGGTCGCCGCCGAGCTCCTCCAGCAGGCTGGAGTAAAGCTCCACCCGGCCGCTTGGCGTGGCAAAACCGTCCCTCTCATATTTGCGGTAGGAAGGCTCCGGGGCGTAGAGCCCGGTCGGGCAGAACTCATCCCAGCTCAGCCCCGCCGGGGCAAAGATATCGTCCAGGGCTTCCTCCATTGTCCGCCACTGCCAGTAGCCCTCCTGCCCGCAGCGCAAAGCAAGCTCCCGCCAGAAGGCAAAATCAGGGCGGCGCTCGTAGAGCGGCGGCACCGCCGCCGCCCCGCCGTAGGCGATATTAGCCACCCCGCCGTTGGTCTGCAGGGCTGCCTGCTCCAGACTGCCCGCCGCCGGCAGCACGTAATCGGCAAGCATGGCGGTGGGCGTCAGGAACATCTCCAGCGCCACCAGCAAATCCAGCCCCTTCAGAGCCCTATAGACCAGCCCCGTATCGGCTTGCGTCAGCAGCGGGTTGCTCGCCATGACGAGCAGGGCACGGACAGGATAGGGCTCCCCCTTAACCATCGCCTGCCATGCCAGGTGCGGGTGCGCCGAGGTCAGGTAGCGTGCCGGCAGCCTCTTTCCGTGGCGCTGCGTGAACTGGGACAGCCTCTCGTAGCCTTCCCATGTCGGCAGGCGGAAATGGCGGGAGCTGAGCCCCTTCTCCCTCTGCTCCGGCGGGAGAAGCTCGCTCAACTCCAGCTCCCCCTCCGGGATAAAGTCGGGCTTTTCGCTCAGGTGGCATGCCCCCGGCTCATCCAGATTGCCGGTGACCGCCCTGAGGATAGCCAGCGAGCGGAGCGTCTGGGTGCAGTTGCGTCCGCTCTGGTCAATGCCCAAGCCGCTGAAGATTGTCGCCGGTTTGAGCGTAGCCAGCCGGCGGGCGACCCCGGTAATAGCGTCCGCTTCAATGCCGGTGAGAGCCGCCACCCTCTCCGGCGGGTAGTCAAGCACCCGCCGGCGGAGCGGCTCAAAGCCGTGGCACCGGTTCTCCACAAAATCGTGGTCGTAGAGGTCCTCCTCAATAATAACATGCAGCATTGCCAGCGCCAGCGCCCCGTCGCTCCCCGGCTTGACCGGCAGCCATATATCAGCCCTGGCGGCTGTCTCCGTGCGGCGCGGGTCAATGACAATGAGCTTGCCGCCACCCTCGCCGTAGCGCACCACGGTATCCCAGAAGAGCGAGTTGTCCGACTGCGCCGGATTAACCCCCCACAGCAGGGCACACCGGGTAAGCCCGGGCTCAAGCTCGGGGGCAATGTGCCAGCCGCAGGTTATACTGTGCACCCAGATAGCCGGGTTCCAGCAGATATGCCCGATGCCGATATTGTTGGGGCTGCCGAAGAGGTTCAGGAAGCGGTGCAGCGGCCAGTATGTGCTGTGCGGGGCGCCGATGCAGGTCGCCACTGTCTCCGCGCCGTAGCGGGCTTTAAGCCCCTTCAGCCGGGCGGCGATGTCATCCAGCGCCTCGTCCCAGGTGACGCGCTGCCACCTGCCCGAACCCCTCTCCCCCACCCGCTTCCGGGGGTGGTTTATGCGGGAGGGGTGGTCCAGAAGCTCCCGGTTGCTGGCAAAGCGGCGGCAGCGGCGCATAACGCCGGCATCATAGGGGTAGCGCGAGGGGTCGGGTGCCGCCTTGAGCAGGTTGCCCGCCCCGTCACAGGATACCTCAAGACCACAGAGGTAGCCGCACAGGCTACAGTTGGACTTGTGGACACTCAACCGCCGACGACCTCCTCTGCCCCAGGGGGTAGAGCCGCCGCCCCCGGGCATCTGTCAGGTGATAGGCGCAGAAGGGGATGGAGCGCCCATCGCTGGTAGTGACCGCCAGGTTGCACTCCTGCAACCGGTTGAGGTCCATCGTCCAGGCGTCCATGTAGCTCATGACGAGGATGGAAAGCCCGCGGGTCGTCCCCCCGGCGGGGTGCATCCGGGAGTATATATCGGCAAAGACAGAGCCCTGCGGGCTGCCGCTATCAAAATAAGCCCGGTATTCACTCTCACCAATATACCTGGTGAAGGGCGTATAGTCTTCCCCCTCGCCCACCAGATAGGTGGAGGCGGCGCACAGGGGGTGGATGCAGCCCACGGGCCAGAAGTCCCGCGCCGCAATACGGCCACCGGTCTGCTCGGCGAGCATACCGGCGATGTCCCCCAGGGAAAGGTGCTGCGGCATGGCAACGTCAAAGCGCCCCGACCAGAAAGCCGGCTGCACCGCCAGCCCGGAGACCACGTCCAGGTTATCCATGGCAAAGGCAATTATTTTCCCAAGCTGGTTATCATTAATCCCCCTGACAATGGTCGGTGCCAGTATCACCGGCATCCCCCCGGCACGGCAGTTCTCAATAGCCCGGAGCTTGGTAGCCAGCAGGTCGGCACCCCGCAGCCTCTGCGTCACCCCCGGGGTTAGCCCGTCAAACTGAAGATAGACATTGGTCAGCCCCGCCTCCCCCAGGGCGCGCAGAAAGCCCCGGTCACCGGCAATGACCAGACCGTTGGTGTTGAGCTCGATGGTGGTAAAAC
>CAZFCV010000030.1:0-2590 GCA_964517985.1 uncultured Dehalococcoidales bacterium
GAAAGAGAGACGGCATTGGCGGGGCTGGCTGGTGCCTTGAACCGTCCGATTATATCCACGGCTAGTATAGTGCTGGCACTGAGCAGGGTGGTATCTGCCGATGACATAATGGCACAGAGCAGTGCCGCCAGGACAATGCCGCTGAGAAGCGGGGGCAGGAGCCCCGTTATCACGGCGGGGAAGGCTTGCTCCGCCGCAATCTCGGGGAAAAGAGCCTTTGCCCCCATGCCAATGAAGGTGATGCCGAAGGCGAAGGGGATGATAAGCAGGGCAACCCACAGTGTTGCTCCCCTGGCTGTCTGCGCATCCCGGGCGCAGAATAGCCGGGAGTACATGTCCGGCCCGACGACATAGGTTAAGCCGACCAGCAGGAGGAGGCTGACCAGTTCCGTCCCGCTAAACTGGGAGCTGGTGGGGAAGGCAAAATGCTCGGCGGGCAGGGAGGCTGCCAGCCCCTCCCAGCCCCCGAGGCGTTGCAGGACCAGAAAAAGACAGCCGAAGATGCCGATGGTTACTACTGCCGCCTGTATGGTATCGGTTCGAATGACGGCGTATTGACCGCCGAGCAGGGTGTAGGTTATAAAGACGGCGGCAAAGACCACCATCCACAGCAGGGGGCTGCCCATTCCGAGCACGCTCAAGATTTTTCCGGCGGCGATAATCTGGGCGGCGGTGATGCCCACCCAGGCGATGACGATAAGCACCGAGGTTGCCAGAGCCATCCGCTTATCATACTGCTGCCCGGCAAGCTCGGGGAGGGTGTAGAGCCCGGCGCTCCTCACCTTCCGGGCAAATAAGAGCCCCAGCGCAGCCAGACCGATGCTGCCCGCCAGCAGCCACCATGCTCCGGTTAAGCCCCGGCTGAACCCCAGCCCTGCCATGCCCACCGTTGCTGAGCCGCCGATGATGGTCGCCAGTAGCGAGCCGGTAATGAGTAGAGAGGAGCCCTTCCTGCCGGCAACAAAAAAATCCTCCGCCCCTTTTGCCTTCCTCCGGCTTACCGCACCGACAGCAAGCATACCCAGGAAGTAGATGGCAACGATTATCAGCTCAAGCATTTCCACTCAAAAATAATGGGGCAGAGAGTATCAAGGGGGACCGTAGCTGGAACAGGGAAAGGTAAGCACCGGGCACTGGTCCGGGCTTACCTGGTCGGCTTCTCAACGCCGAGGACAGCAATCTCTATCTCCTTGGCGCATCGGGGACAGGTTGTGCGGAAGGTAATTGGTTGTCTCGTCACCCTTTCGGCGACAGCGGTAATCATGGAGTCAATGCTGTCCAGACGCTGGTCTAACATATCCAGGCGTTGCTTAATTTTTTTAATCTCCGCTACCTGCTCCCAGGTAGCTGTGCCGGGTTGTTTTTCCTGTGCCAAGGCGGCTACCTCCGAGAGATTACACTGAATTATATAGGTCTGGTGGCGGTATGTCAAAGTGTATTGAATTATGAGCTTGCTTGGCATATACTAGTGTCAAGATTGGTCAGCAGCTTTACATTTAATAAGCAGAAGGGGGTTAAAGATGCCTGAGGAACTAGTTGGACAGGTTATGGATTTCTTTGCCCGACCGGTGGTGGCTGGTATTGATTTGACCGGAACCCTGAAGGTGGACGATAGAATTCACATCACCGGTCACACCACAGACCTTGAGCTGACGGTTGACTCAATGCAGATCAATAATGCGGATGTCAGCGAGGCTAAGGCGGGAGACTCAATCGGGATCAAGGTCAGTGAGCGGGTAAGAAGAGGAGATAAGGTCTACCGGGTTGTTGATTAGTCAGGAGCCCCCGCTTGAGCATGGCAAAATCGGAGACCATGCCCCACCTCCCGGTACTCAAGCAGCTATCAGGGTTAAAAAGCAGCCCTGACCGTTGGAGCATGTTGCTGGTGGCAATGCCCCTCTAGCCTAAGTTCTTGATGAGGTTAGCCATTTCAATGGCGTTTGTTGCCGCCTGAAAACCCCGGTTGCCCGCTTTAGTTCCCGCCCGCTCAATAGCCTGCTCCAGGGTATCCGCAGTGATTACGCCGTAGATAACCGGCAGCCCGCTCTCAAAACCGGCTCGGGAGATGTCCTTGGTAACCTGAGAGGCGACATATTCAAAGTGGGCGGTTTCGCCCCTAATCACGGTACCGAGGCAGATAACGGCGTCAAACCGCTTGGTATCAGCCAGTTTCTTGGCGATAAGCGGTATCTCAAAGGAGCCCGGCACCCAGGCAACCTCAATATCCGCCTCGTTGACACCGTGACGCAGCAGGGCATCCTCGGCGCCATCAAGTAGTCTCCGGGTGATAAAATCGTTAAACCGGGAGACAACCAGCCCGAACTTCAGCCCCTTTCCGAGTAGGTTTCCTTCCAAAGGCTTGCTCATCACGCCCTCCTCGCGCTATCGTTAACCTGGTCATCGGCAATCCCCAGGAGATGACCCAGTTTCTTCTGCTTGGTTTCCAGATAATTACGGTTGTGGGGGGTGGGGGGGATAATAACGGGCACTGTCTGCACCACCTTTAGCCCGTAGCCTTCCAGCCCGATAACCTTTTTCGGGTTGTTGGTGAGCAGCCGGATCTCGTGCAGCCCGAGGTCAGCCAGAATCT
>CAZFCV010000030.1:2600-6269 GCA_964517985.1 uncultured Dehalococcoidales bacterium
GGAGGTTGGCATCCACGGTATCCAGCCCCTTGTCCTGGAGGGCATAGGCACGGAGCTTGTTATGGAGACCGATGCCCCGCCCCTCCTGCCGCATATAGAGAAAGACCCCCCTGCCTTCCCCGGCGATGCTCTGCATCGCCAGGTCAATCTGCGCTCCGCAGTCGCAGCGGAGGCTGCCGAATACATCGCCGGTGACGCACTCGCTGTGAACCCGAACCAGCACCGGCTCCTCGCCGGATATATCCCCCAGCACCAGGGCGACGTGCTCATCAGGGTCGGTATCACTCTTATAGGCAATGGTGGTAAACTCGCCGTATCTGGTGGGCAGCCTGGTTGTCGCCACCCGGTGCACCAGCCTCTCATGGCGGACACGGTAGGCGATAAGGTCGGATACGGTCACCATCTTGAGCCCGTGCTTCTGTGCCATTACCTCAAGCTGGGGCAGGCGTGCCATTGTGCCGTCACTGTTCAAAATCTCGCAGATAACCCCGGCGGGATAGAGACCCGCCAGCCGGGCAAGGTCAACTATAGCCTCGGTGTGCCCCGCCCGGACCAGAACGCCGCCTTCCCTTGCCCGCAGCGGGAAGATGTGCCCCGGCCGGGCTAGGTCATCGGGCCTGGTCTGCGGGTTGACTACCGCCCTGACCGTCTCCGCCCTATCGGCTGCCGAGATGCCGGTGGTTACCCGGTGCTTGGCGTCAACGGACACGGTAAAGGCGGTGCACAGCTTTGACGTGTTCTCATCTACCATCAGCGGGAGCTGTAATTCATCCAGCCGCTCGCCGGTGGTGGGCAGGCAGACCAGCCCCCCGGCATGTTTAATCATGAAGTTGATGGTGCTGGTGGTAACCAGCTCGGCAGCCAGAGCCAGGTCACCCTCATTCTCCCTGTCCTCATCATCAACTATGATGAGGAGCTTGCCCGCTTTTATATCTTCTATCGCCTCAGGAATTGTGGCTAGTGCCATGCTTCCTCCTCAAAAAACCTAACCCGCCAGAAAGCCGTACTTTTCCAGGACTTCCACCGTTACCCCGGTACGCTGTGTCTGGCTCAATTGCTCTACATATTTGGCAATAATATCCACCTCCAGGTTGACCATATCGCCAACCCTTCGCTCCCCCAGGGTGGTGTAGTGCCGGGTGTAGTCAATGACGGAAATCTGGAAATAGGTGGCATCCCTGGTAACAACGGTAAGGCTGATGCCGTCAACAGCGACAAAGCCCTTCTCTACCACATAGCACATCAGCCCTGGTGGAGCCTCCAGCCTGATGGTCATTTCCCCCTTGCGGCGCACTACAGCGACCACCCGTGCCGTAGCATCTACGTGACCCTGTACCAGGTGCCCGCCTAACTGCCCGCCCAGGGCAAGCGCTGGCTCCAGGTTAACCCTGTCCCCGCTTTTTAGCTGACCAAGGTTGGTGCGGCTTAGCGTCTCCGGTGTAACATCAACGGAGAAGGAGCCGCTATCAAATTCGGTTACGGTCAGGCAGACCCCGTTCACGGAGACGCTTCCGCCGGGCTCCATGCCCTGGAGCACCTTGCGGGCAGCAATGCTCAGCCTTCCCGGCGGCGCTGCCGTAACCCTGCCCATCTCCTTTACAATACCGGTAAACACAATCACCCCTTATAGCAATAGCCGCTAATCATGAGGTCTTCGCCGATTGTTTCCAGGCGGACATGCTGTAACCTTAACGAGTCCGCCACCCGGTCAACCCCTTTGCCGGCAACGGCCGTCCTGGCGCCGGCACCGCCAATGATAATCGGGGCAATGAAGGCGACGACCTTGTCCACCAGCCCGTGGTCAAACAGGGAACCGAGGAGGGTCCCTCCGCCCTCAACCAGGACGCTGGTAATCTCCTGTTCCCCCAGTGTTTTTAGTAATCTTGTCAGGTCTACCCTGCCCTCTTCCGAGGGTAGCTCCAGCAGCTCTGCCCCGGCACGGGCAAAGGCATCCTCTTCCTGCGGCGCCGGCTTCCGGTTCAGGGCGATGAGTGTTTTTCCGGGCTCGGAAAATAACCGGGCAGTGGCTGGGGTGCGTGCCTGGCTGTCCACAATTACCCGCAGCGGTTGTTTCCGGACGGTGCCGCCCCGCCCGCCGCAGCACCGGGTGGTGAGGTGGGGGTCGTCACTCAGTATGGTATTCACTCCCGCCATGATGGCGTCGGCAGTATAGCGCAGACCATGAACCGCCTTTCTCGCCTCCTCACCGCTAATCCACCGGGAATCGCCGGACCGGGTGGCGATTTTGCCGTCCAGGCTGGCGGCAAACTTTGCCGTAACAAAGGGCATGCCGGTGGTGATGAACTTTATGTAAGCCTCGTTGAGCTCCTTTGCCGCCGCCTCGTGCTCGCCGGTATGCACCCTGATGGCTTTCTTCTCCAGTGCCTCTTTCCCCTTCCCGCAGACTGCTGGATTGGGGTCAAGTGTTGCCAGGCGGACCTCGGCGATACCGGCGGCGGTGATTGCCTCGGTGCAGGGAGGGGTGCGCCCGTAATGGCAGCAGGGCTCCAGGGTGACATATAGTGTCCCCCCCCGCGCCTGCTCTCCAGCCTGCTTCAGTGCCATAATCTCGGCATGGTGAGAACCAGCCGGCTGCGTGTATCCCTGCCCGACAACCGCATCGTTGTTAACCACGACGGCACCAACCGCCGGGTTGGGGCTAGCCTGTCCCAGGGCTAGTCGGGCAAGAGAGAGCGCCTGCTCCATATAGTCCATTCTACTGCCATTCTAGCATCACCCTGTAAAAAAGTGCAAATCAACGAAAAGGAGGGGCTGGATTTAATCCAGCCCCTCTGATGGCGCTACCGCTTCCGTAGGCGGCTATTTAATGCTGTAGACCACCTGGACGTTGAGCCGTATCTCGGTCTCCCCGGGGCTGATGGAGGTGGGTGGAGCTGCCGCCGGTGCCGACATGCCGCCCTCCCACAGGTAGTCACGGGGAGCATAGGTGGAAATGCTGCCCTCGCTGATGAAGGTGGGCTTACCCAGGCTGACATCGGCTAGCCTGGCGAGCTGCTCTGCCTTGTCTTCGGCATCAGCCATCGCCTGCTCTCTAATCTCCTGGTAGTATTCCGTCGGGTCATCAACGGTGAAACCGATGCTGTCTATCCGGACGTAGTTCCCGGCGGCTTCCGCCACGGCGTCAATAACGGTGCCGGCATTGTCTATATCCCTGATTTTAGCCGTTACCATGTTGGTCACCCGGTAGCCTTCCAGTATTCTCTCGTCTCCTCGGGTGTTCCAGTGCCACAGCGGGTCGATTCTGAAGCTCCGGGTCTGGATATCCTTCCCGGCGACCCCGTGGTCATCCAGCTCCTCCATGACCGCATCCATGGCTATCCTTGCCCGCTCCTGCGCCTCGGCTACTGTCTCTGCCTGAACCTCCACCCCCAGGCTGAGCAGGGCAACATCGGGGGTGACGCTGACCTTCCCCTCCCCGTTTACCCAGATTCCGGTGTTCTGCTGGCTCAATATCAGGCTGCTTTTTATCTCCTCCGGGACGCCCTCCGGGGAAAAGGTAGCCTCGCAACCGGCGGCGGCGGCAAGGTGTACCTGTATACAACCAATCCAGACATTGCAACAGGCGACGGAATAGTCATGGCCCACCGGGCCGGGGCCACGGTGGCCAACCTGGAATTTGTCCAGTTTCACCCCACATGCTTGTATCAT
>CAZFCV010000030.1:6279-11464 GCA_964517985.1 uncultured Dehalococcoidales bacterium
GCGAGATAGCCACTAGCCACTTGTTCTTCATCTTCCTCCTCCTTGACCGAGATTTTGCCCTGCCGGTGTCCGTTCTTCCTGATTAAACTATACTACTTATAAACCACCCTGTCACTCCTGATGCTCTGCCCGGCAGACGGCGTTTCTACTTATATATAACGGCTGGAGCTGGTTTTGGTTAGCCAGCACTAGCCAGATGAGGGCAAATCGGGTATAATTACCCTTGCACTGGAAAGGGGTTATCATAAATGAGAAGGTTTCTCCGTGAGTTTTTGCTGACAATCGGCCTGGCAATCGTAATTTTCTTGCTGCTCCAGACCACAGTCCAGAGTTTTGTCGTTGTTGGCTCCAGTATGGAGCCCAACCTTGAGGAGAAGGAAAGGCTGCTCATTAACAAGGTCGTCTACCGGCTCCATGAGCCGGAGAGGGGTGATATCATCGTCTTCCGCCCGCCCGGTAACAAGCGGGCGGACTATGTGAAGCGCATCATCGCCCTGCCCGGGGAAACGGTGGCGGTGAGCGACGGCAGGGTCTATATTAACGGCTCCCCGCTGGATGAGGCGTATGAGGTCAAGGAGCTGCCCAGATATACCCTGGCGGAGCAGAGGGTCCCTGAGGATGAGTATTTTGTCCTCGGTGACAACCGCAATAATAGCAACGATTCCCATAACGGCTGGACGGTGCCCGGTGAGAATATAGTTGGCAAAGCCTGGCTAGCCATCTGGCCTCCGGGCAGCTGGGGGGTGGTTGCCAATCACTCTGCCGCGGGGCAGCTGGCGGGATTAGCCGGCAACTAGCCGTCTTTGTGAAAAGGGGGTGAGGTTGGTAGATAACGTAGAGGAAATCTTCCGGAAGTCGGGGGCGGTCCTTGACGGGCACTTCCAGCTTGCCTCCGGGTTCCACTCGCCGGTCTACTGGGAGAAGTTCCGAGTTTTGCAGTACCCCGCCTATACCGAGCAGCTCTGCCGCCTTATTGCCGACCACTTTCGGGGGGAGCCGATTCAGGTGGTCGCCGGGCCGACCACCGGTGGCATTATTCTTGCCTTTGAGGTGGCGAGGCAGCTCGGGGTGCGCGGCATATTTGCCGAGAAGGAGGGGGCGGAGCGGGCTTTCCGGCGGGGCTTTGCCATCAACCCCGGGGAGCGGGTGCTCATCGTGGACGATATCCTCACCACCGGCGGCTCCATACGTGAGGTAATAGGGGCGGTAACCGGGGGCGGCGGTAGGATTGTCGGTATCGGGGTGCTTGTTGACCGCTCCGAGCAGCCGGTAGAGTTCGGCTTTCCCCTCTTTAGCTGTTACCGCGCCCTGACCCAGACCTACTCTCCTGAGGACTGTCCCCTGTGTGCCGCCCGGGTCCCGCTGGTCAAGCCGGGTAGCAGCCAGAGCCCGCTGTGAAGCAGAGCCGGAATTAATTTGCCGGGGGTTTATCATGGATACCGCCGTTCTGATTGCCGTTGTTATACTCATTGCTATCCTGGCTATCTTCCTCACCTACTACCTTGTCCGGCTGGGTGCGGAGAGGCGGCTGGAGGAGGAGAGGAACAAGCTGGAGGCGGAGAGGGAGGGGATAAGGCGGGAGGCGATTGCCCAGAGCCGCGCCGTACTGGGCGGCAAGTTCGTTGAGCAGCTGGTACCCTACCTGCCCGAGTTCCGCTATGACCCGACCGAAGCCCGCTTTATTGGTAGCCCGATAGACCTGATAGTCTTCCCCGGCTTGGCGAGCGGCGACCCCCGGGAGATAGTCATTGTAGAGGTAAAAACAGGCAAAGCCGGGCAGCTTACCCCCCAGGAAAAGAAAATCAGGCAGTTGATTGAGGATGGGATGGTGCGGTGGGAGCTGATTCACCCGGCACCGCCGGAGGGCTAGCGCCGCCCGAACTCCCTTTGCAGCTGTCCGTAGCCGAGGTGAATCATCGCCGGTCTCCCGTGAGGGCAGGTTTGCGGCGTGGCCGTCTCTTCCAGCTGGCGCAGCATCTCCCGCATCTCGCCGTCGGTCAGTGCCTGCCCCGCCCGGACGGCGCTATGGCAAGACAGGGTTACCATCGTGCTCTCTGCCCAGTCACCTTCCCTCTCCGGGGAATCAAGTAGCTCGGTCAGCATCCCTGCCCAGTCCTTGTTATGGAGCAGGGCGGGCACCGCCCGCACCAGGTAGGTCCGCTCCCCGAACGGCTCAATAGAGAAGCCGAACTCATCCAGGCTCTGGTGGCGCAGTTTCAGGACTGCTTCTTGCCTGGGGCTGACATCAAGGGTCACCGGCGGGAGGAGCCCCTGAGACTCTACTGCCTGTTTTGCCCTCTGCCGCTTTATCCGTTCAAAAAGGATGCGCTCGTGGGCGGCATGCTGGTCAATCAGGTACAGCCCGTCTGAGCCCTCGCCGACAATATAGCTGCTGGCTAGCTGCCCCAGCACGCGCAGAACGGGCAGGGACGGCGCCGGCTTCTCGGCGGCTAAAAGGGGTGGGGCGACGTGACCGGTCCCGGCGGGAGTCCACGGCAACGCTACCGGCTCACCGCGCAAGGTGGTTGGCGTCTCAATCCGGGGCACCGGCATCTGTCCCACCAGGGTCTGCCGTACCGCCCTCTGCACGGTGCTGAAGACCGGTTGCTCCTGCTGGAACTTGACCTCGGTCTTGGTGGGGTGGATATTGACATCCACCTGCGGGAGGGGGAGATTGAGGTTGATAACGGCAACGGGGTATCTCCCCGTCATCAATAGCCCGTGGTAGGCTTCCGCCACTGCCCGGGCGAGCAGGCGGCTGGTTATCCAGCGGCGGTTGACGAAGAAGCTGAGGTAGCCCCGGCTGGAGCGGCTGACCGATGGCGTGCCCACCATGCCGGTTACTCCCGGTGATGAGGGGGCGCCTTCAATCCCCAGCATATTGCGGGCTACCTCTGAGCCGTAGATGGCAATGACGCTGTCTATTAGCTGGCCGCTGCCCGGCGTTCTCAGGGTAACCCTGCCCTCAAGGAGCAGGGTGAATTTGACCTCGGGGAAGCACAGGGCGTACTGGCTGACCACGTTGGCGATGTGGCTATTCTCGGTAGCCGGGGACTTGAGGAACTTCAGCCTCGCCGGCACCTGCCGGAACAGGTTTCTTACGCTAACCGTGGTTCCCGGAGACCTTCCCCGGCTCTTCCGGCTGGCGATGGCACCGTCCTGCAGGCTGATGTAGGCGCCCGATGACCCGCCGGCGGTGGCGGTCACCATTTCCACCTCGGCGACGGCGGCAATGCTGGGCAGCGCCTCCCCCCGGAAGCCGAGGCTGGAGATTGACTCCAGGTCTTCCCGCCGGCTGAGCTTGCTGGTGGCATAGCGCTCAAAGGCAAGCTCCACCTCCACCGGGGAAATCCCCGCCCCGTTGTCAATCACCCGGATTAAGCCCACCCCGCCGCCCCTCACCTCAACCGAAATGTGACTGGAGCCGGCGTCCAGGGAGTTTTCCACCAGCTCCTTGACCACCGAAGCCGGTCTGTCCACCACCTCCCCGGCGGCAATCCGGGCGACCAGCTCCCTGTCCAGAACCCTAATCGGCATAATTGGTCACTCTATCTTCTCCAGCTTGGCGAAGCTGAGGAGCAGCTTCTTGATACCAGCCCCATCAAAAGCGACCACCGCTTCCATGTCATCCTTTGCTGGCTGGCAGTTGACCACCACCCCGTCACCGAAGGCGGCGTGGCGGACGTGGTCACCGGCTTTCAATCCCGGTATGGCGGGGCTGGTCGGCTCCCCAGCCCAGGGATAGGTGGCGGGGAGCTCTTTCTCTTGCCGCCGACCGCCGCCGGTTATCAGGTGCCGGGGTATATCCTCCAGGAAGCGTGACGGCTTGTTCACGGTGCTGCTCCCCATCAGGCTGCGGCGGAAGGCACGGACAAGGTACAGTCTCTGCCTGGCTCGGGTCACCCCGACGTAGCACAGCCGCCGCTCCTCCTCCATCTGCGCCGGGTCATCAAAGGAGCGGATATGGGGCAGGATGCCCTCCTCCATGCCGACAATAAACACCACCGGGAACTCCAGCCCCTTTGCCTGGTGCAGGGTAATCAGGGTTGCCGCCTCCCGGTCGCCATCAAGCCCGTCCACATCGGAGACCAGTGTCACCCCTTCCAGAAAGGCAGCCAGGCTATCCGGCGGCTTGAGGTCGCGGTATTGCTGGGCGACGGTGCGCAGCTCACGGATATTCTCCCACCGCTCCTCGCCGTCGGGCTCGCCGGATATATACTCATGGTAGCCGGTTTCCCGGGTAACCATGTCCAGCAGGTCAACCAGGTTTAGCCGGTGGCTGGCGGCGATGAGCTCCTCCATCATCTCCCGGAAGCTAGCCAGTGAGCGGGCGATGTGCGGGGTAAAGGGGGGTGGCTCCTCTTTGACTGCCTGTTTCAGTGCCTCAAACCCGGAGATAGCGCCGGCTCCTGCCCGGCTGGAGAGCTTAGCCAGTGTCTGCTGCCCGATGCCCCGCCCCGGGGTATTGATTATCCGCAGCAGGCTGACGCTATCGTTGGGGTTCTGGATGAGGCGGAGGTAGGAGATAATGTCCTTGACCTCCCGCCGCTCGTAGAAGCGGGTGGCGGCTACCAGCCGGTAGGGCGTTCCGTAGCGGACGAACGCTTCCTCGATAACCCGGGACTGGGCATTGGTGCGGTACATTACGGCACAATCACTCAGGCTAAACCTGCCCCCCTCTGCCAGCCGCTCCATCTCGCTGACGACAAACTGTGCCTCCTCCTGCTCGGTATATGCCTCAACCACGGTGGCTATCTCCCCCGGCTCGTTTTCCGTCCACAGGTTCTTGGCTTTGCGTTGCTGGTTGGACGATATTATGTGGGAGGCTACCTCCAGGATTGCCTTTGTCGAGCGGTAGTTCTGCTCCAGCAGTACCACCTTAGCCTCGGGGTAGTCCTTCTCGAAGCTGAGGATGTTGCGCAGGTCGGCGAAGCGCCAGGAGTAGATTGACTGGTCGGGGTCGCCGACGACGCAGACATTGCGGTACTTGCCGCTGAGGTGCCTTATCAGCTCGTACTGGGTAAGGTTGGTGTCCTGAAACTCGTCCACCAGGAGGTGGAGGTACCTTTCCTGGTACTTTGCCAGAACCTCGTTGTGGTTTCTGAAGAGCCGCACGGCTCTCATGAGCAGGTCATCAAAGTCCAGGGCGTTACTCTCGGTAAGCTGCTTCTGGTAGCGCTCGTAG